>NZ_CP016539.2:3092500-3261818 GCF_001687605.2 Planococcus plakortidis | reverse complement strand
TAGCGTATCTCCTTTATATGTAAATATTTTTTACAGTGTACCATACACAAAACCACAGCCTGTGGATAAGATCTGTAAACAGGCTTGGGGAAAACTATCCACATCTTACCCACAATATGTGGATAACTATTTCGGGATAGAAATTGTTAACAAGTGAAAACAAAACAATGTTATCAAAAAACGATAGACATTACAAGCATTTCTTTCACTTATCCACATGGCGCGCTTTGTGCACATTTTTGATATCCACAGGCAGTTCCTATGTGAAAAAGCTGTCGATAAGGCATGTGGATAAATCAGTTTTGCGAAAAAGGGCATCACAGGAAATTCACTGGAGATCCTCTCGGGCTGTGCATAACTTGAACGTTCTTTTCACTTTGGCAACTCCGTGGATTTAAAACAAACCATTGACAGGAAGAACGCTGCGCCCTTATAATAGTCGAGACTGTCTTTAGAAAATAGTTAACTTTCATATAGGAGGTGTAAGGTCATGTCATTGCGCACATACCAACCAAATAAACGCAAACACAGCAAAGTGCACGGCTTCAGAGCACGCATGAGCACAAAGAACGGACGCCGCGTTATCGCTGCACGTCGCCGTAAAGGAAGAAAAGTACTATCAGCTTAAAGTCCACTGACCGCATCAGTGGTCTTTTTTTTCTTTTTTCGCGGAAATTGAGCGAACAGCCATCCAAATAAGCAAGTAGCAGGTGAAAAAATGAATAAGCAGCAGCGGATCAAGAAGAATACGGAGTTTCAGCGCGTCTTTAAAAAAGGGAAGTCGTTTGCAAATCGGCAATTCATCGTCTATTTGTTGAAAGGCGAACAAGAGGAATTTCGCCTCGGCCTGTCCGTCAGCAAAAAAGTCGGCAATGCGGTCGCAAGAAACCGTGTCAAGCGCTATATTCGCCAGGCCTTCCTGGAATTGAAGGACGATCTCCTGCCAAACGCCGATTACATTATCATCGCCCGACCACAGGCGGCCAAATTGGATTTTCATGAAAGCAAGAAAAGTTTGGAGCATGTGCTGAAAATTGCGCGTGCTTTGCCGAAGAAGTAGATGCCGGATCGATCCGGATGGTACTATAGGAAGTAATTGAATAGAGTTTGGAGGAAGCAAAGTGAAGAAGAGAACAGGATTGCTCTTTGCCTTGGTGGCTGTTGCCCTCTTATTGTCGGGCTGTATGGAGTTTGACCAGCCGATCAGCGACCAAAGCGAAGGATTTTGGAATGAGTTTATCGTCTGGCCGCTAGTATCGATCATTACATTCTTTAAGGAATTCCTTGGCACATATGGCCTCGGAATAATCGCTGTGACGGTCCTGATCCGTCTGGCTTTATTGCCTTTGATGATCAAGCAGACGAAAAGTTCGAAACGCATGCAGGAAATCCAGCCGGAACTGGCTAAATTAAAAGAGAAATACAAGTCGAAAGACGCTGTCACCCAGCAGAAGTACCAGCAGGAAATGATGGCGATGTTCCAGGAAAAAGGCGTCAACCCGATGGCCGGTTGTTTGCCGGTCGTCATCCAGATGCCGATTTTGATCGGCTTCTACCACGCAATCAGCCGCATGAATGCAACGCCGGAAATCGATCTTGGGACGTTTTTGATCTTCCCGCTGGCGGAACCGAGCATCATCTTGGCCATTACAGCCGGTGTGATGCAATTGATCGTTCTGCGTACGGGCCCGGCGATGGATAACCCGCAAATGAAGGCGATGATGTATTTCATGCCGGTCATGATTATCGGATTCGGGATCATCCTGCCATCCGCCTTGACGCTTTACTGGGTAATCGGGAATATCATCTCGATCATCCAGAACATGTTCATTTACCGTCCATGGGAAAAGAAAGAAGTGCAACAGCCTGTTAAAACGAAAACAGGAGGGGCTAAAAAGTGAAGCATCTTACACAAACGGGGAAAACGGTTGAACAAGCGATTGAAAACGCTTTGGAAAAACTGAAAAAATCACGGGACGAAGTGACGGTCCGCATCGTCGAAGAAGGAAAAAAGGGGTTTTTCGGATTCGGCGCAAAAGATGCGGAAGTTGAAGTGACCGTGATGGAAACAGGGCAAGTGGAAGCTGAAAAGGCACCGCTACAAACGGAAAAAGTTCCTGAACAAGCGGATAGCGCCAAACCATCCGAAGAAGAGATTGCAGCAGAGATGCCGTCAGCTCCGCCAGAAGAAGGAGAAGAGCCGGATTTCGGCAGCACCCCTTCAGAAACGGCAGTGAAACCTTCCAATGACAAGGCGATCGAAGAAACGAAAAACTATTTGCAGGACGTGGCCAAGGGCATGAAGATCGACGATTTGACCGTGGCTCATGAAAAGCAAGGCAAAACGGTGCGTTTTAAACTGGAAAGCGAAAAAGTGGCGATGCTCATCGGAAAACGAGGGCAGACCTTGAATTCGCTCCAGCAATTGGCGCAATTGGTGGCCAATCGCCATGCCGAACAATTCATGATCGTCGAACTTGATGCAGAGAATTACCGGGAACGCCGCCAGGAAACATTGGAGCAATTGGCGGACCGGATGGCCGACAAAGCGATCCGTACAGGAAACCGTGTCCAATTCGAGCCGATGCCGTCCTACGAGCGGAAAGTGATCCATCAGGCGCTGTCGCGTCGCTTGGATATCGATACCTATTCGGAAGGCAAGGACCCGAACCGCTATTTGGTTATCGAACCCCATAAATAATTGAAGAAAAAGCCCGCGGGCGTCAGTTACATGACGCAGCGGGCTTTTTTTATGGAAAAAACGAAAAATGAAGAGAGAAAAAAGTGTTGGGTTTATGGATGTATATTTATGCATATCATATTTGCGGGTGAACCTGAAAAAAATACCAAAACCAAGCGCTGTATCTTTTGATTTCATGTAATTTGTGTTATTGTAATACGTTGTACAGTCACGCGTATTTTGGCAGTTGTCCACATGTGGACAACTGTTTTATCCCATAAAAGCATACTGTGGGCAAGCTTAATTGGTTTGCCCCGTTATTTTATTGCAAGAGGAGGAAACAGCATCATGATGGAATTCGATACGATCGCCGCGATTTCCACGCCAAGCGGCGAAGGGGCTATCGCCATCGTCCGCCTAAGCGGGCCGGAAGCAGTAGCCATCGCAGACCGGTTGTTCCGTGCGCCGTCTGCTAAAGCGTTGGCAGAACAGGCGAGCCATACCATCCATTATGGCCATATTGAAGACCCCGCGACGAAAGAAACGGCGGAGGAAGTCATGGTCGCATTGATGAGAGCACCGAAAACATTTACCCGTGAAGATGTCGTGGAGATCAATTGCCACGGCGGCATCGTATCGGTCAATCGTGTGCTGTCACTCGCTTTAAGAGCGGGTGCACGGCTTGCGGAACCCGGTGAATTCACCAAGCGCGCCTTCCTGAACGGTCGCATCGACTTGTCCCAGGCAGAGGCCGTCATGGACTTGATCCGCGCGAAAACGGACCGTGCCATGGACGTCGCGCTGACCCAGATGGAAGGGCGTTTGTCCCGCCTGATCAGCTCGCTGCGCCAGGCGCTTTTGGAATCGATCGCACAGATGGAAGTGAATATCGATTACCCCGAATACGACGATGTGGAAGAAATGACGCGTCCGATGATGCTCGAAAAAGCGCAATGGGTGCAAGCGGAAATCGCTAAATTGCTCCAAACTTCCCAGCAAGGCAAGATTTTGCGGGAAGGCTTGTCGACGGTCATCATCGGCCGCCCGAATGTCGGGAAATCGTCGTTACTGAATAGTTTAGTACAGGAAAATAAAGCCATTGTCACGGAAATCGCCGGCACGACGCGCGACATCATCGAGGAATACGTCAATGTCCGCGGTGTCCCGCTGCGCCTTGTCGATACGGCAGGCATCCGGGAAACGGAAGACATTGTCGAGCGCATCGGCGTCGAACGTTCCCGCAAAGTGCTGAAAGAAGCCGATTTGATCCTTTATGTACTGAATTATGCGGAGCAATTGACAGAAGAAGACCTCTTATTGTTCGAAGCGGTCCGCGACATGAATTATATCGTCGTCATCAACAAAACCGATTTGCCGAAGCAGATCGATTTGGAACAAGTAAAGGAATTGACAGGCGATAAACGCCTCGTGACGACTTCCTTAATTGAAGAAGAAGGCATCGACCAGCTCGAAGAAGCGATTGCCGACTTGTTCTTTGAGGGGGAAATCGAGGCAGGGGACATGACCTATGTCTCCAACGTTCGCCATATTTCGCTTTTGCATCAAGCGCATCAAACGATTTCGGATGCCATTTCAGCCGCCGAAATGGATGTGCCGGTCGATATGATCCAGATCGATGTGACCCGCACGTGGGAAATCCTCGGTGAAATCATCGGTGATACGGCAGATGACGGCTTATTGAATCAATTATTCTCGCAATTTTGCCTAGGAAAATAAATTTTTGAAGGGACTGAACGAACATGCCACAATACGAAGCAGGCACGTTCGATGTCATCGTCGTAGGAGCAGGCCATGCCGGAGCAGAAGCAGCACTCGCTTCTGCACGTATGGGCGCCAAAACACTCGTGTTGACGATGAATCTCGATATGATCGCCTTTATGCCGTGCAACCCGTCGATCGGCGGGCCGGCTAAAGGCATCGTAGTACGTGAAATAGATGCAATGGGCGGGGCGATGGGCCGCGTCATCGACAAAACACATATTCAAATGAGAATGCTTAATACCGCCAAAGGGCCGGCTGTCCGCGCTTTGCGTGCACAAGCCGATAAAGTGTTGTACCAGCAGGAAATGAAACGCTTGATGGAAGAACAGGAAAACTTGACACTCCACCAAGGCATCGCAGAAGAACTGATTGTCGAGGATGGGGAGGTCAAAGGCCTTATCACGCAAGTGGGCGGCATTTACCGTGCGGAAACAGTGGTCATCACGACCGGCACTTTCCTGCGCGGCGAAATCATCATCGGCGATCTTCGCTACTCAAGCGGGCCGAACCATCAGCAGCCGTCCATCAAATTGGCGGAAAACCTGCAGGAACTCGGCTTTGAGACGGTACGTTTCAAGACCGGTACGCCGCCGCGCATCAACAGCAACAGCATCGATTATTCGAAAACGGAAATCCAGCCGGGAGACGATGTGCCGCGTGCATTCAGCTTTGAGACGACGGAATTCATCATGGACCAAATGCCATGCTGGCTGACGTATACGACGAGCGAAACGCATCAGATCATCGATGAGAATTTGCATTTGTCGCCGATGTATTCAGGCATGGCAAAAGGGACGGGCCCGCGTTATTGCCCGTCGATCGAAGACAAGATCGTCCGTTTCAGCGACAAGCCGCGGCACCAGATCTTCCTGGAGCCGGAAGGCCGCTCAACGCGCGAGGTATACGTACAAGGCCTTTCCACGAGTTTGCCGGAACACGTCCAGCGCAAGCTGCTCGAATCGATTCCGGGGCTTGAGAAGGCCGATATGATGCGTTCAGGCTATGCCATCGAATACGATGCCATCGTGCCGACGCAATTATGGCCGACGCTTGAATCCAAGCAGATTACCAATCTTTATACAGCAGGGCAGATCAATGGCACGTCCGGCTACGAAGAAGCAGCGGGGCAGGGGCTCATGGCCGGCATCAACGCCGCGGCGAAAGTGCTCGGCAAAGAAGAAGTCATCCTCAGCCGTTCGGATGCCTATATCGGCGTGTTGATCGACGATTTGGTCACCAAAGGCACAAGCGAGCCATACCGTTTGCTGACATCGCGTGCGGAATACCGCTTATTGCTGCGCCACGATAACGCAGACTTGCGTTTGACGGAACTCGGCTATCAGCTCGGCATGATCACGGAAGAGCGTTATGCACGCTTCCTGGAGAAAAAAGACCATATCGAAGAAGAGATCAAGCGACTGCGCGGCATCATCATCAAACCGAACGAGCAGACGCAAGAAGCGATCCGGAGTGCAGGCGGCAGCGAGCTGAAAGACGGCATCCGCGCAGCCGATTTGTTGAAACGCCCGGAAATGAACTACGACATGATCGCGTCCTTGACTGAATCCGACATCGCACTGAGCGATGAAGTGAAAGAGCAAGTTGAGATCCATGTGAAATACGAAGGCTATATCGAGAAATCCCTTCTTCAAGTCGACAAACTGAAGAAAATGGAAAACAAAAAGATTCCGGAAAACATCGATTACGATGCCATTTCAGGGCTTGCGACGGAAGCGCGCGGCAAACTGAAAGAAGTGCAGCCGCTATCGATTGCGCAAGCGACACGGATTTCCGGCGTCAACCCTGCTGACATTTCGATTTTATTGGTGTATATTGAACAAGGAAGAATCGCTAAAGTCTAGTTGGGATTTGAGCTCACTGGGCGGCATGGCCGCCAGCACATAACAGAACTCGAAATGGGCTGGTATCCGCCAGCCCATTTGCTTTTACATAAAAACGCTAATCCCGCTCCCGCAGATGTGCGGAGAGACAGGTGAGAGGGGGACATACAGTGAACGAACAACAATTCGCGCAAGCATTGAAAAAACAAGGCATAGAGCTTTCTGAGCGCCAGTTGGAACAATTCCGCATCTATTACAAAGAACTCGTCGAATGGAACGAGAAAATGAATTTGACGGCCATCACGGAGCAGGAAGATGTCTATTTAAAGCATTTCTATGATTCCATCAGTGCCGCCTTTTACATGGATTTCACCAATCCGCTGTCAGTATGCGACGTCGGGGCCGGGGCCGGATTCCCGAGCATCCCGCTGAAAATCTGCTTCCCGCATATCGAAGTGACAATCGTCGATTCCTTGAACAAACGCATTCAATTCCTGAATCATTTGAGTGAAGCTCTCGGATTGGACAAGGTTTCTTTCGTCCACTCGCGCGCAGAAGATTTTGGCCAGTCCAAGCATCGGGAAAGCTACGACATCGTCACGGCCCGGGCTGTAGCGAGACTGTCTGTCCTTGCCGAACTGTGTGTGCCGCTCGTTAAAGAAGGCGGTGTATTCGCTGCCATGAAAGCAGCCTCTGCGCCAGACGAACTGAAGGACGCTGAGAAAGCGCTCAAAGTACTTGGAGTGAAGCAGGAAGCCGTCCATTCATTCCTTTTGCCAGTAGAAGAAAGCGAACGCCATATCCAAGTGTTCCGGAAATTCAAGGCAACGCCGAAGAAATATCCGAGAAAAGCGGGCATGCCGAACAAATCGCCGATCAGTTAATGTTTCACGTGGAACATATGGAGGTTCGGACACGTCTTTGGAATGAAACAACAAGAGCAAGTTTTTAATAAGGTGGTGCCTGAGCATGAAAAGTCCTTTTGCCCGTCTTTTCGGAGGCGGAGATAAAGCAAACGATGCAATAACAGAAGAAACTTCAAGCCAAGCTTCTGAAGAAGTGGTGAAAATACCGCTGGCTAAGATCCATGCCAACCAGTTCCAGCCGCGGACGGTTTTTGACGAGGAGAAAATCGAAGAGTTGGCCCGGACAATCCACGTCCATGGGGTCATCCAGCCGATCGTCGTCCGGGATTCGCAGCAGGAAGGTTTTTATGAAATCATTGCGGGGGAACGACGCTTCCGCGCAATGACGTCTCTTGGCTGGGAGGAAGTTCCGGCAATCGTTCGCCAATTGAGCGATAAGGAAACGGCGTCGATCGCCTTAATCGAAAACCTCCAGCGCGAGGAATTGACAGCGATTGAAGAAGCGCATGCCTACTCCAATTTACTGCAGATCCAGGAAATCACCCAGGAAGCCTTGGCGCAGCGGCTCGGCAAAAGCCAGTCCGCTGTCGCCAATAAACTGCGGCTATTGAAACTGCCTGAAGCCGCCCAGCAGGCGCTCCTTACACGGAGCATTACAGAACGCCATGCACGGGCTTTGCTGCCGGTGAAAGATCCTGAACTTCAGCAACAGCTGCTTGAACAGCTATTGGAAGAAGGGCTCAACGTCAAAGAATTAGAAGAACGCATCAAAAGTTTAGCGGATGAAGCGCCGAAAAAACCGAAAAAGCGCAGGAAAGCCGTCAGCCGGGATATGCGCATCGCGATGAACACCATCAAAGAGTCGCTGTCGATGGTCAAAAAAAGCGGCATCAAGCTTGATACAGAAGAGGAAGAACACGAGGATTATTACCAGATCACCGTGAAAATCCCGAAAAACCGTCCATAATGCTCTTTCCGTTGAGGAAAGGGCTTTTTTTGGCAGATTTATCTCTATGAAACAGGAAATTTGATACAATATAGAAATGAAAGCTGTCGCGGATAGCCATAAAGGCGTTTCCGCAGTAAAATGGAGACAGTATCGAAGAAAGTTGGTGCACGTGTGGGTAGAACGATTGCCATCGCCAATCAAAAGGGCGGTGTAGGAAAAACAACTTCATCAGTTAATTTAAGTGCCTGTCTTGCTTATCTCGGCAAGAAAGTGCTGTTAATAGATATCGATCCACAAGGCAATGCGACGAGCGGCGTCGGCATCAATAAAGGGGATGTCGATCAATGCATCTATGAAATCCTCATTGACGATGTGGATGTCAAAGACACGATCATGGAGACGAAAGTCGAAAATCTCCATGTGGTGCCGGCGACGATTTCACTGGCCGGTGCGGAAATTGAATTGGTCTCGACCATTTCACGTGAAGCACGGCTGAAAAATGCCTTGGCAGAAGTAAAGGATTTATATGATTACATCATCATCGATTGTCCGCCGTCACTTGGCCTGCTGACCTTGAATTCCTTGACCGCTTCAGACGGAATTATTATTCCAGTACAATGTGAATATTATGCTCTAGAAGGTTTAAGCCAATTATTGAGCACGGTCCGGTTGGTCCAAAAACACTTGAACGATGATCTAATGATCGATGGGGTGCTGCTGACGATGTACGATGCGCGGACCAATCTGGGCATGCAAGTCATCGAAGAAGTGAAGAAATACTTCCAGGACAAAGTGTATGACACGGTCGTACCGCGCAATGTCCGCTTGAGCGAGGCCCCGAGTCACGGAGAGCCAATCATCATCTATGATCCGAAGTCCAGAGGCGCAGAAGTTTATCTAGAATTGGCGAAGGAAGTGATTCGTAATGGCTAAAGGGTTGGGAAAAGGCATCAACGCGTTGTTTCCTGGAGAAACAGCCAACGAAACGGATAAGGTAATCCAGATCAAATTGATCGATATAAAGGAAAATCCTCATCAACCGCGCAAAGTGTTCGACCAGCAAGCGCTTGAGGAACTGGCCGAATCGATTCGTGAGCATGGCATCCTGCAGCCCGTCGTGGTGCGCAAAAAAGGCGCGAAATTTGAATTGGTCGTCGGCGAACGCCGCTTCCGTGCGGCGAAACTGTGCAAATTGAAGGAAGTACCCGCCATCGTAAAAGAGTTCAACGAGCAGCAGATGATGGAACTGGCGATTCTTGAAAACTTGCAACGTGAGGATCTGACGCCGATTGAAGAAGCGGAAGCTTATCAGAAACTCATGGATACATTGAATTTGACGCAAGAGCAATTGGCTTTCCGCCTCGGCAAAAGCCGCCCGCACATCACCAACCATATCCGCTTATTGACTTTGCCGAAAGATGTGCGTGAGCTCATTTCGGATAAAAAACTGTCGATGGGGCATGGGCGTACTTTGCTCGGCCTGCGCAGCAAAAAGGCTATTTCCGAGACGGCGTACAAGGCGGTCAAAGAAGGCTTGAATGTCCGTCAATTGGAGAATCTGGTTCAGCGCTTGAACGATGATGTTCCACGTGAAACACCAGAAAAGAAAAAGGATATCTTTATAGAAGAAAAACAATCCGAGCTGCGTGACCGTTTCGGGACGAATGTCCAGATCAAAAAACGGAAGAACAAGGGCAAGATCGAAATCGAGTTTTTCTCGGAAGATGATTTGGAGCGAATATTGGATTTGTTGAAATGACCGTATAGCCGGCGCCATGTGTAAACGTGCGCTTATTTGAATGAACCGTTCAATCGGGGTGAAGACAGCCTATTTTCCGGGACCGGGAAATAGGCGTTTCTTTGAAGCGGGAGAAACAAAGGGGCGCAATAATCCTGCAACAAGGCAGCTGGAAGATGGCTTTTGGAACTTGATAAAAAGAGGGAGAAGAGCCGGACGCTCTACTGATTCCGAAGCACGGAAAGGAAGGAGCTCGAATATGGTTCTTTGGGGAACATTGGTCAACGCGATTTTAATCGTCGCAGGAACACTGATCGGCCGGGCATTGCGCAATATTCCCGACAGGATGAAAGAGACGGTCATGTATGTCATCGGGCTCGTAGTCGTCGTATTGGGCTTGCAGATGGGCTTTGAGAGCCAGAATTTCATCATCGTCATCATCAGCCTCGTGCTTGGCGCGGTCATCGGCGAATGGGCGCGGCTTGAGGATAAATTGAATGCATTCGGCCGTTGGATTGAACGGATGCTCGGCACGAAAGAAAGCCAGGGAAGCCTGGCGCAGGGATTTGTCACAGCGACGCTGATTTTTGTCATCGGCGCGATGGGTATCATCGGCGCGTTGGAGAGCGGACTCAGCAATGAACACGGCGTCCTTGTATCAAAAGGCATTATCGATGGCTTTACGTCGATCATTCTTGCCTCAACGCTCGGCATCGGGGTGATGATTTCGGCGATTCCGGTATTCGTCTACCAAGGCTTGATCGCGTTATTCGCCACACAGATCAGCTTGCTTATCCCAGAAGCGGCGCTCGACTTGTTCATCACCGAAATGACCGCGACCGGCGGGGTGATGATCGCGGCGATCGGCCTGAATTTGATGGGAATTACCAAAATCCGCGTAGCGAACTTACTGCCGGGGATCATTGTAGTTGCGTTTCTTGTCACGGCCGTGTTTAAATTCAATCTGATGTAAGTAATTAAAGAAGGTGTAGACGTGTTTTTTGAAAGAAGCGTAGTGGAGAGATTCGTCAATCAGATGACAACGAAGCTGCTCGATGAGGAGATGTGGGTGAACATTTCCGGAACAGCGTTGCGTGTCGTATTAATCGCTGTCGGTGCCTATGTATTGACGCGCATCTTGCGGGTCATCATCCGCAAATCGTTTTCGGTCCGTTTGAAGGGGCCGATCAAGACGAATGGGCGGCGTCATCAAACTTTATCGAAGTTATTGGAAAACATCGTTACATATGTCATTGGATTCATGGCGCTGGTCGCCATACTCGCAGCATTCTCGGTCAACATCAGCGGGATCATCGCCGGTGCCGGGGTGGTCGGGCTGGCGGTCGGTTTCGGCGCACAGAACCTGGTGCGCGACGTCATCACCGGCTTCTTCATCATTTTTGAAGACCAATTTTCAGTCGGTGATTACGTCCGTATCAACCAAGCCGAAGGGACGGTCCAGGAAATCGGCTTGCGTACCACGAAAGTGCAGGCGTGGACCGGTGAGTTGTTCATCTTCCCGAACGGCACGGTTACAGAAGTCGTCAACTTCTCGCTTCACAATTCGATTGCGGTCGTGGATTTGAGCGTGTCACATGATTCCGACCTGGCGAAAGTGGAGCGCTTGATCCTGGAATTTCTGGAAACGGTGCAGCCCACGTACGAAGAAGTCATCAGCCCAGCCGAACTGCTCGGCGTGCAGAACATGACGGCGACGGAAGTGGTCATGCGCTTGACGGCAGAAACCTTGCCGATGCAACATTTTGCCGTCTCCCGCAGAATGCGCCGTGATTTGAAGGAATTCCTCGACCAGCGCGGCGTCGAATTGCCATATCCTCGCATGGTGGTCATGCACCGCGAGCCCGGCGATCCGGCCGTAATGAATGCGAATAAATGATGGGGGGATGCAGCCATGGAAATGAAGGAATTCGGGCTGAACGATATTGTCGAGATGAAAAAAGGGCATCCATGCGGGGCGAACGCCTGGAAAATTATCCGCATGGGCGCCGACATCCGCATCAAATGTGAAGGCTGCCAGCATAGCGTCATGCTGCCGCGGGCCGAGTTCAATAAAAAAATGAAAAAGGTATTGGTGAAAGCCGAGGCGGAATGAACGATGGACATTTCCGCCTCCTCTTTCTATAATGGAATGGTTGCAAAATTTGTGAGCGAAAAAGAAAGGTCGTGAATCCTTTGGCATTAACTGCAGGGATTGTAGGATTACCAAACGTGGGGAAATCCACATTATTCAACGCTATTACGAAAGCGGGCGCCGAAGCGGCGAACTACCCGTTCTGTACGATAGATCCAAACGTCGGCATCGTCGAAGTGCCTGATGAGCGCCTCGATAAATTGACGGAATTGGTCGAACCGAAAAAGACCATCCCGACGGCGTTCGAATTCACGGACATTGCCGGTATCGTCAAAGGCGCCAGTAAAGGGGAAGGGCTCGGGAATAAATTTCTGGCCCATATCCGCGAAGTGGATGCCATCACCCAAGTGGTCCGCTGTTTCGCCGATGACAATATCACACACGTCTCAGGCGGCGTGGATCCGGTATCGGACATCGAAGTCATCAATCTCGAACTCGTACTTGCGGATATGGAAAGTATCGAAAAGCGCATCGCGCGCAATGCGAAACTATTGAAGCAAAAAGACAAAGACGCTGTCGCAGAGGAGCCGGTCCTGGCGAAACTTCGCGAAGCTTTCGAGAACGGCAAATTGGCCCGTTCGATCGACTTCACGGAAGATGAGCTGAAAATCGCAAAAGGCTTGAATCTGTTGACGCTCAAGCCGATGTTGTACGTAGCGAACGTATCGGAAGATGAAATTGCCGATGCGGAGAGCAACGAATACGTCCAGCAAGTGCGCGATTACGCGGCGGGACACGATTCCGACGTCATCGTCGTATGTGCGAAGATCGAAGAGGAAATGGCAGAGCTTGACGAGGAAGAGAAAGAAATGTTCCTCGAAGAACTCGGCATCGAAGAATCAGGGCTTGATCAATTGGTCAAAGCCGCTTACAATTTGCTCGGACTCGCCACATACTTCACCGCCGGCGTGCAGGAAGTGCGGGCATGGACATTCAAAAAAGGCATGAAAGCCCCGCAATGTGCGGGCATCATCCACTCCGACTTCGAGCGCGGCTTTATTCGCGCCGAAACCGTTGCCTATGAAGATCTGGTGGAAGCCGGTTCGATGGCAGCAGCGAAAGAAGCCGGAAAAGTGCGCCAGGAAGGCAAGGAATACCTTGTCAAAGACGGCGATGTCATGCTCTTCAGATTCAATGTATAAGGCTTATGCCTAAACGTTTAGTGCCAGAGACAGCCATGGAAACAAGTTAAGAATTGATTGGCTGCTGGAAAAGAATACCGAACCGGGTGCTTTTTGAGCATCCGGTTTTTTATGAGGAGGGAAACGAATGTATTTATTCGCATACGGCACCTTGAAAAGGGGCGGCAAATACCATTTCTACCTGGAAGAAGCGGAGTTGGTGGAAGAACGCGTGACGATCTCGGGAAGCTTATACGACACAGGGCTGGGCTATCCGGCGCTGGCGCTGGCTGGAGACGATGTCATCCAGGGAGAGCTTTACGATATCCCTGAGGTCCTGTGGCCGGCGATCAACGATCTGGAGGATTATTCGGGAGATGCCAAAAAGGATCTATACGACCGCCTGACGATCGATGTCGAAACCGCACGTGGCACGAAAAAAGCGATTGTCTATACGGCGAAAGCGGAGCGATTGTTGAAGGAATATATCCCGGAAGGCGTATGGGATGTGGAACGGTCGTTTGTGAAATAAACAGCAAAAAGAAGGCTATTAGTCAGATGTTAAATTAAAAACTGATCATCTTTTCGACATTCAAAAATCAATGACCTGTTTAATTATTTGGAGAAGCGTTTGCTCGACTCCTGTGGGACTAGCGGGTTTGAGAGACCCCGCAGTGAATGATTAAGCGAAGCATCGCTGAGCCTAATCATTTGCGACACATCTGCTTACAGATGTGAGAGCACACGATTTTCGCAGCGAACGAGGAGGCTCGATTCCCGCCCCACGGAAAGCGAGCAATAAGCTTCGGAAAATACATCTACTTTACTTGCTCGACAACCTGAGAAGGCACAACAGAAAATCTGCTGTGCCTTCTTTTTTTATTTGCACGGAACCTGCCATTCATTCATCTAGCATTGGATAGCTGGAATAGACGTGGAGGCGGGGGAGCTTCGGGTCGTCCAGTATCCACGCATCGTTCGGTTCCTTGCGCAGTTCACGGTACATAAGGAAATCGCCGAACGCGCCGGCTGTCAGCATGGCGCCGAGCAGGACAAGTACTTGATCGCCGAGCCAAAAGCCGATGACGGTCGGCAGAACGGCTGTCGTCCAAAATGGCAATAGCAAGACCGCCCGCATGGCCCGGTTTTTCACGGGCTGATCGCTTGTCGCATAGGCGATGCCCAGTTTCAGGTTTAGGCCATATTGCAGCGACGACACTGGCACCTTGCCGAAGGCGACAAAGCCGATCAAATGGAATAATTCGTGCAGCACGATCAATAATGCATAACCGCCTACAAAATAAGCGATGCCGAACAGCGAAAAGCCGAATGACAGCGGTTCGCGGAATAACTGGTAGGCGAGCGCAAAGGCGATGACGAGCACTATATTGAACCACAGCGCTTTCGGTGCGATTTCCTCTATATTCAAATCGATGATTCTATGCGGTTTCACGTGGAACACATCCCCAAATTTGATGCTTACAGTATAGCCCAAATTACAGCTTGCCGGAAGCCTCAGCATATGCTACAATATGTTGATGTGAGTAATATTTATGATTGCTTGCTCCTTGCCCGCTGGAAACAGCAGGGCCCAAGTCCATAAGGAGGTGACAATACGATGAGAGAATACGAACTAATGTACATTGTACGCCCGAACATTGAAGAGGACGCGAAGAAAGCGCTAGTTGAGCGTTTCAGCGAAATCCTGACTTCTAACGGTGCGGAAATCATCGAGTCGAAAGAATGGGGTAAACGCCGTTTGGCTTATGAAATCAATGATTTCAAAGAAGGTTTCTACCAGATCGTGAAAGCGAACGCTGGATCTGAAGCTATCAACGAGTTTACACGTCTTGCGAACATCAATGAAGACATTATCCGCCACATCGCTGTACGCCAAGACGTATAAGATAAGCGGAATACTGATAATACACGACTTGAAGAAGGAGGTTGAATTCTGATGATCAACCGGGTTGTATTGGTCGGAAGACTGACAAAAGATCCTGATCTTCGCTACACGCCAAGCGGGGCGGCAGTGGCCCGTTTTACACTTGCTGTAAACCGGACATTCTCCAATGCGCAAGGTGAACGCGAAGCGGATTTTATCAATTGTACCGTTTGGCGCAAGCAGGCTGAAAACACAGCGAATTTCCTTAAAAAAGGAAGCCTCGCCGGTGTTGAAGGCCGCATTCAGACTGGCAGCTACGAGGGTCAGGATGGTAAGCGGGTTTATACGACAGAAGTGGTGGCGGACAGCGTTCAATTCCTTGAACCGAAAAGCGCCAATTCCGGAGATCGTTCGAACGATCGCTCGTATGGGCAGCAGCCGTCTTATCAACAGAACCAACCGTCTAGTCCAAGTCAGCATAACAACACTCGTGTAGATGACGATCCGTTCTCAAGCGGAAGCGGGAAGATCGAAGTTTCGGATGACGATCTGCCGTTCTAAACCAGGCGCCCATCAGCGAAAAGAAATCTGAAGATGAGGGAGGTAATTCGATATGGCACCACGTCGCGGAGGCAAGAAGCGTAAAAAGGTTTGTTATTTCACTTCAAACAACATTACACGCATCGACTACAAAGACACTGATTTGCTTAAGAAATTCATTTCTGAGCGAGGCAAAATTTTGCCACGTCGTGTTACGGGCACAAGCGCTAAATGGCAACGTCGTTTGACGATTGCAGTTAAACGCGCTCGTATCATGGCACTTCTACCGTTCGTAGCGGAAGATAAATAAGATTGTTCAAAGAGGCCGGGAAACCGGCCTCTTTTTTATATGCTTTGGGAAATTGACCGGCGGGAGTTAAGTTAGTGAGCAGAATAGCTAAGACTGCACTGCAAAACTTACAACTGATTTGGCAGAAATAAAAAGGAGTGAGTGGAAAAGCTTCCGCTTTTCGACTGCGTTGCAGGGGGCTGCTTGCCGTGGGGCGGGTGTTGAGCCAACGTGCCAAAGAGCGCGGCACGTTTGTCTCGCCAGCCCGCGCGGTCCCACAGGCGTCAGCCCCTTCCACTACGTCTTTATTTTTAGAGCGGAAAGCCGTTCCTTCAGCACACACAAATGAATATGTGGAGATGCATCTCGTTTTAACGTTCACTTCATCCAGGGTCATAGAGACAGTCGACCGTTTCGATTTACTGAAAGGAATATGCTTCTTCTTGCTTCAAGCAAATTATTGCCAAACCCTCCTTCTCGGGAAGCGATTCCCCCGCCAGCCGGCAACTGATTACAGAAGTAGACCTATCTATTCATGCTCGAGACATTGAAATCTCCAAGCCGTCCAGCGCCAAGGGTGAGCCGATGCCGTAAGACAGGCGTTCTTCCTGGCTTATGGCAAGAGGCCAACCCAAAGCCGGGAGGCGAACCGTAAGATGAAGCCCAAGTAGACTGCTGAAACAGTTCAACACACAAAATCTGACTATCTCCTTCACCCTTTCCTTGGGAAGCGATTTCCCCGCTAGCCGGCAACTCTTTATAGAAGCAGTTCGGATTAAACGCACCCCAATCAATGAAATCTCCAAGCCGTCCAGCGCCAAGGGTGAGCCGATGCCGTAAGACAGGTGCTCTTCCTGGCTTATGGCAGGAGGCCAACCCAAAGCCGGGCGGCGAATAGAAAGATGAAGCCCAAGTAGACTGCTGAAACAGTTCAACACACAAAATCTGACTATCTCCTTCACCCTTTCCTTGGGAAGCGATTTCCCTGCTAGCCGGAAACTGATTACAGAAGTAGACCTATCTAATCATGCTCGAGACATTGAAATCTCCAAGCCGTCCAGCGCCAAGGGTGAGCCGATGCCGTAAGACAGGCGTTCTTCCTGGCTTATGGCAAGAGGCCAACCCAAAGCCGGGCGGCGAATAGAAAGATGAAGCCCAAGTAGACTGCTGAAACGCTTCGACACCTAAACTCTCACTATCTTCTTGAACCTTGCCGCAGGAAGCGATTTCCATATTTGATTTCCATCGACCATTTCCATCCATCGGCGAATCAGCGATACTGATTTTCTATAGGCGGCCAACGCCAGAGGGCAGGAACTTTTTTCTTCTCGAAACGAAGCGATAGGTGTACAGTGAGGCAACCTCCCTTTTTTGTTCGGGGGCTTGAATCATGGTACAATTATACGGATGAAATAAACCCGAAAGAAGATGAAAAACGCAGATATGCCTAACCAAAAGACACGTCAATTGACGAATGGAGCCATGATGACGGCGCTGTTTGCCGTCTTATTGGCTGTTTCTGTATATGTACCGGTGCTGAGTTTGATCAGTACTTTGTTTTTGGCATTGCCGATTGCTTGGTATAGCGCCAAGTATCCGGTGAAGGCGTCGGCGCTGGTCGCAGTGGTCGGGGCCGTGTTAAGCTTTCTGATCGGCGGATTGCTGTCTTTGCCTTTGGCGTTGATCCACATTCCGCTGGGGCTTGTGGTCGGGCTGTCGATCCAGTATAAAAAAAGCAAGTTGTTCATGTTCATGGGTTCGAGCATCGTGCTGCTGGTGTCATTGATGGTGCAGTATGTGGCAGCGATCGCCTTGTTCGGCATCAACTTCCTTGAGGAATTCATGGCGACGATGCGCAGTTTATATGAACAGGCGGGAACGTGGCTTGAGCGGCTTGGATCGGAATCGACACAGGAATACGAGGAGCTTGTCGCGCAGTTCATGCTGACGTTCGAGACCTTGCTGCCGACATTATTGGTCTTATCGGTCTTTACGACGGTTTGGGTCTTGCTGTTGATCCTGCTGCCGATTTTGAAACGGGTCGGCGTTGCGGTACCGAAATTCCCGCCGTTCCGCGAGATGCGCTTGCCGAAAAGCGTGCTATGGTATTATTTGATCGTCATTTTGGTATCTTTGCTGTCGGATTTTGAGCAAGGGACCATGGCGTATTTGATTTTCGCGAATGCCTCGATGCTTCTGCAGTTTTTGCTGTTTTTGCAGGGGGTATCGTTCTATCATTTCTATATCCACCAAGAGGGCTGGCCCCGCTGGGTGATGGTTGTTGTGACGGTTCTTGCATTTCCTTTGCAGTCGTTTACGAGCATCATCGGGATTTTGGATCTCGGCTTCGACATCAGGGGCTGGATCAAGCGGGCGCACGAGTTTAAAGGAAAGTAAGGAGCTGAAGAGAAATGTCGGCTTTTTTCAGGAAACGTAACCTAAGATACCCATTGCTGGCATTGCTGGCTCTTGGAATGGCCGCTGTCATCCTCATCTCCCTGTGGTCGGAATGGGGCGCGGGCATTTTCGCCATCCTCTACGGGGCGGCGATCACCTCGGCGTGGGTACTGGAAAAACGCAACTATGAAGAGACCGAAAAGCATATCGAAACACTGTCTTACCGAATGAAGAAAGTCGGGGAGGAAGCATTGCTCGAGATGCCGATCGGGATTTTGCTGGTCAATGAAAACCAGCAGGTCGAATGGGCCAACCCTTATATCACCTCGGCGCTCGATTACGAGACCTTGATCGGGGAATCGATTTACAGTTTATCCGAGGATTTCAACCAATTGATCAAATCCACGGAATCGAATGAAATGGTCATTACGCTAGAAGGCCGCAAATATCGCGTCTATTACCGCGCGGATGACCGCTTGTTCTACTTGTTCGATATTACCGAGCAAGTGGAGATCGAAACTTTATACCATGCGGACCGGACCGTCATCGGCATCCTGTTCATCGACAATTACGATGAATTGTCGCAAGGGATGGACGATCAGGTACGCAGCAACTTGAATAGCCTCGTAACCTCCCTGATCAACCGGTGGGGCGCCGATAACGGCATTTTCGTGAAGCGGATTTCCTCGGACCGCTTTATGGCCGTATTCAATGAATCGATCCTCCAACAATTGGAGGAAACCAAATTCACCGTGCTCGATGACATCCGGGAAGTGACCGCGAAAGACAATATGGCACTGACACTGAGCATCGGGGTCGGGGCGGGTTCCGCTTCCTTGATCGAACTGGGGGCCATGGCGCAGTCGGGGCTCGATCTGGTGCTTGGGCGCGGCGGCGACCAAGTGGCGATCAAGCATCCGAGCGGCAAGGTCAAATTCTACGGAGGCAAAACCAACCCCGTCGAAAAACGCACGAGAGTCCGCGCACGCGTCATTTCGCATGCGCTTCGTGATTTGATCCAGGAAAGCGACCAAGTCTTTGTCATGGGCCATAAAATGCCCGATATGGACTCGATCGGCGCCGCGGTCGGCGTCGCCAAAATGGCGGAAATGAACCGCGTCAAAGGCCGCATCGTCATCGATTTCGATGAATACGACCGCAGTGTCATGCGCTTGATGGAAGAAATCGAAAGCGATCCCGACTTGTTCGAGCGTTTCATTACCCCGGAAGAGGCAATATCGGAAATGACCGAGCATTCGCTGCTCGTCGTGGTCGATACGCATAAACCGTCGATGGTCATCGATGAACGCCTGCTCCAGCGAATGGAGCGCGTCGTGTTGATCGACCATCACAGAAGAGGCGAGGAATTCATCACCAATACGATGCTCGTCTATATGGAGCCGTACGCCTCGTCCACGGCGGAGCTCGTGACCGAATTGATCGAATACCAGCCGAAACATGAGAAATTGACGATGCTCGAAGCGACAGCAATGCTTGCCGGAATCATCGTCGACACGAAAAGCTTTACGCTGCGTACCGGTGCCAGGACCTTTGAAGCGGCATCGTACCTGCGTTCGAACGGTGCCGATACCGTGCTCGTCCAGCGCTTGCTGAAAGAAGATCTCGATACGTATATCGAGCGGGCGAAAATCGTCCAGAGCGTGGAATTCGTCGGCGACGGCATCGCCATCGCAAAAGGCGAGCCGGGGCGCATCTACAGCCCGGTATTGATCGCACAGACGGCGGACATCCTGCTGACGATGAAAGACGTCAACGCGTCGTTTGTCATCGCAGAACGAACGGAAGGCGGCGTCGGCATCAGCGCCCGTTCGCTCGGCGAAGTCAACGTGCAAGTCATCATGGAAAATCTCGGCGGCGGAGGCCATTTAACGAATGCGGCCACGCAAATGCCGGATGCAACACTCGAAGAAGCGGTCGAACAATTAAAGGCCGTATTAACGGAAAATGATGAAGGAGGATCTGAAGAATGAAAGTGATTTTCTTGAAAGACGTAAAAAATGTAGGCAAAAAAGGCGATATCAAAAACGTGGCGGACGGCTACGCGCACAACTTCCTGTTGAAAAACAATTTGGCAGTGGAAGCGGACCAGGCAGCGATGAGCAAACTCGCGGGCCAGCAGAAGAAACAGGAGAAAGAAGCCGAGCAGGAGCTTGACGAAGCGAAAGCGCTGAAAGAAAAACTTGAAGCGCTGACGGTCGAATTGACGGCGAAGTCCGGAGAGGGCGGCCGCCTGTTCGGCTCGATCACTTCAAAGCAGATCGCCAAGGAACTCGAGAAGAAACACGGCCATAAAATCGACAAGCGCAAAATGGAGCTCGATGACGCCATACGCGCGCTTGGCTACACGAATGTGCCGGTGAAATTGCACCAAGATGTAACCGCGACACTTCGCGTGCACGTGACTGAAGAAGCGTAAGGAGAATAGATTATGAACGAATCGATAGACCGCGTCCCGCCGCATAACCAGGAAGCTGAGCAATCCGTCATCGGAGCCATTTTCCTGGAGCCACAGGCACTGGTTTCCGTTGCGGAAATCGTCATGCCGGAGGATTTCTACCGCGTTGCCCACCAGAAAATTTTCCAGACGATGATCGATTTGACGGACCGCGGCAAAGCGGTTGATTTGGTCACGGTGACAGAAGAGCTATCGGTTAAGAAAGAGCTGGAAGATGTCGGCGGCTTATCCTATCTGACCGAGATCGCCAATGCGGTGCCGACAGCCGCAAACGTCGGGCATTATGCCCATATCGTGGAAGAGAAAGCCTTATTGCGCCGCCTCATCCGGGTGGCCACCACCATCGTCGAAGACGGCTTTACGCGCGAAGACGAAGTGGAAGCTTTGCTTGCCGAAGCGGAGAAGAAAATGATGGAAGTGTCGAGCCGCAAAAACGCGGGCGACTTCATCCATATTAAAGATGTATTGGTAAAAACCTACGACAACATCGAGCTCTTGCATACGCGTAAAGGCGACGTCACGGGAATTCCGACCGGTTTCCGGGATCTGGACAAAGTGACCGCAGGCTTTCAACGCAACGATTTGATCATCGTCGCAGCCCGCCCGTCCGTCGGTAAGACGGCATTCGCCTTGAACGTCGCCCAAAACGTCGCGACCAAAGCGGATGAAAATGTCGCGATCTTCAGTTTGGAGATGGGGGCAGAGCAGCTAGTCATGCGGATGCTTTGCGCGGAAGGCAATATCGACGCCCAAGTCATGAGGACCGGCGCCTTGCAGAATGAAGACTGGCGCAAGCTGACGATGGCGATGGGCAGTCTATCCAACGCCGGCATTTTCATCGACGACACGCCGGGTATCCGCGTCAACGATATCCGAGCGAAATGCCGCCGTCTCAAGCAGGAATACGGCCTCGGCATGATCATGATCGATTATTTGCAGCTCATCCAGGGCCCGGGCAAGGCCGGCGAGAACCGCCAGCAGGAAGTATCCGATATTTCCCGTTCCTTAAAAGGGCTCGCGCGTGAACTCGAAGTCCCGGTCATCGCCTTGTCGCAGCTATCCCGTGGGGTTGAGCAGCGGCAAGACAAACGGCCGATGATGTCCGATTTGCGTGAATCCGGATCGATCGAGCAAGATGCCGATATCGTGTCGTTTTTATACCGTGAAGATTATTATGACAAAGAAACCGAAGACCAGAACATGATTGAAATCATCATCGCCAAGCAGCGGAACGGCCCGACCGGCACCGTCAAACTGGCGTTTGTGAAGGAATACAATAAGTTCGTCACCATCGATTGGGCTGACCATGAAGGCGGCGGCGATTTCTAGAAGATCTATTAAACACGAACATTAAATGCATGCATGCATTTTGATGTTCGTGTTTTCTTCGGTTTTATATTGACGCCGAAACGCTCTATTGGTACAATAAAGACTGTTTGAAACAGGGCGACAAGCCTAACGGAGGTGCGGACGATGACATCAGTCGTAGTAGTAGGAACGCAATGGGGAGACGAAGGAAAAGGGAAAATCACGGATTTTCTATCGGAACACGCAGAAGTAATCGCGCGTTACCAAGGCGGCAACAACGCCGGCCACACAATCATTTTTGGCGGCGAAACGTATAAATTGCATTTGATTCCATCGGGGATTTTCTATAAAGATAAAACATCGGTTATCGGCAACGGCATGGTTGTCGACCCGAAAGCGCTTGTGCAGGAGCTGAAAGGCCTTCACGACCGCGGGGTATCGACAGAGAACTTGCGCATCTCCAACCGCGCACACGTCATTTTGCCTTACCACATCAAGCAAGACGAAGTGGAAGAAGCGCGTCGCGGCGCCAACAAGATCGGCACGACCGGAAAAGGCATCGGGCCTGCGTATATGGACAAAGCGGCACGTGTCGGAATCCGCATCGCAGATTTGCTGGACCATGTTGTGTTCGAAGAGAAATTGCGCATGAACTTGAAAGAGAAAAACCGCATGTTCGAGAAATTCTATGAGACAGAAGGCTTCACCGTCGAAGAAATCATGGAAGAGTACTACCAATACGGCCAGGAAATCGCACAATATGTGACCGATACATCGAAAGTGCTGAACGATGCCTTTGATGCCGGCCGCCGCGTCTTGTTCGAAGGCGCACAAGGCGTCATGCTCGATATCGACCAAGGAACTTACCCGTTCGTCACATCCTCCAACCCGGTAGCGGGCGGTGTCACGATCGGGGCAGGTGTAGGCCCGACGAATATTTCACACGTCATCGGCGTCTGCAAAGCCTATACATCACGCGTCGGCGACGGACCGTTCCCGACGGAATTGTTCGATGAAGTCGGCGACAAAATCCGCACAGTCGGTAAAGAGTTCGGTACGACAACAGGACGCCCGCGCCGCATCGGCTGGTTCGACAGCGTCGTCGTACGCCATGCGCGCCGCGTCAGTGGATTGACGGATTTGACCGTCAACTCGATCGACGTCTTGACGGGGCTTGATACGGTGAAAATCTGTACGGCTTACCGCTATCAAGGCGAATTGATCACGGAATACCCAGCGAACTTGCGCATGCTCGCAGACTGCGAACCGGTCTATGAAGAAATGCCGGGCTGGTCTGAAGACGTTACATCTTGCAAATCGCTCGATGAGTTGCCGGAAAACGCGCGCCATTACTTGGAGCGCATCTCGCAATTGACAGGCGTCCAAATCTCGATTTTCTCTGTCGGGCCGGACCGCAACCAGACAAACATCGTCAAAAGCGTTTGGCGTTAAGCGAATACCCACAAGCCACTGCCTCTTTATTAAGAGAGCGGTGGCTTTTTTGCGTTTGCTACAAATTCGCCATAAATTCAAAGACCGTCTCAGGCGCTTTATGTGCTTTATGACAATAAGGTCACAGAAAATGATGAATAAATGGGGAAAAAGGGCAAAAATCATAAGTTTTTTGCCTTCATTTGTAGAATTAAAGAAAATAATGACTATAAATGGATAATACTGTATGGCACATAACACTTCTGTAACAATGAGTTTATCTGGTGAGCTTTGGAAAAGGGATGTGGTAGAGTGGGGAAGTTGAAAAAACGGAAGACCCCGCGATGGGAGTAAGAAAGGAGCACGACACGCACCATGAACGCGAAACACCAGAACCATGACCAATTGAAACTGCGCAAATGGAAAATCGGGACCGCCCTCGTGTTGGCTGCCAGTGCATTCGGCGCCAACACGATTTTTGCCGAACCGAATGAACCGCAACACCTGGAGCCGGTTTATCATATATATCACGACAAAAGTTACCTCGGCGCTGTCTCGGACGATGCGCCGATCGATGCATTGATCGACGAGAAACTAAAAACGGCCTCGGGCGACTATGATCATTTGCGCCTTGCGCCAAGTGAAGGGCTGAATATTTTAACCGAACAAGCCGTAGCTTCCAGCCGGACAGACGATGAAGCCGTCATCAATCAGCTGGACGAGCAATTAGAGGTGAAGGCCGAAGCATTCGCCCTGCAAGTCGACGGAGAAGCGGCGGTTTACGTAAAAGACCGAAAAGCCTATGAAGAAACCGTCCGGCTCATGAAAGAAACGGCATTATCGGAAGAAGAACTCAAGCAATTCGGCGAGCAGCAAGACGAGGCGGAACTGCCCGAGCTGAAAGCCGGCGAATCGCGCATCACCAGCATTTCCTTCTCGGAACCGGTCAACGGCTTATCGAAACAGATCGACCCGAAACAAGTGATGGAGCCGAAACAAGCCGCGAAGCATGTGACGGAGGAGCTCGGCGTGGACGTGCTCGTCAATAAAGCCGAAAAAGCTTTGAAGAAAATGCCGTACGAAACGGTCGAGAAAGACAGCAAGGACGTCTATATCGGCGAAACGGAAGTCGGCCAAAAAGGCAAGCGCGGCGAAAAAGCGGTGAGTTACGCTGTACGCGAAGTTAACGGCGAACGCGTCGGCCGTTCCGAAACGAGGGAGAAAATCCTGAAAGAGCCGGTCGACAAGATCATCCTCGAAGGCGACAAGAAATTGCCGGGCGTCGGCACAGGCGAATTCACGTGGCCGGCAGACGGCGGCTACGTGTCGAGCAAGAAAGGCCAGCGCTGGGGGCGTGCCCATAAAGGCATCGACATCGCGCGGCCCGATACGCTTGATATCGTCTCGGCAGACCACGGGACGGTGACCAAAGCGGGGGCAGCCGGCACATTCGGCAACCGCGTCGTCGTCGACCATAAGAACGGCTATGAGACGATCTATGCGCATCTGTCGTCGATTGACGTCAAGGTGGGCGATAAAGTGTCCCCGCATACGAAACTCGGCGATATGGGGACGACAGGTCGCTCTACAGGCATCCACCTGCATTTCGAGCTTTCCTATAAAGGCCAGGACCGCGACCCATTGGATTATGTGAAGAAATAAACGATCAAGAAGCTGCCAGCTAGCTGGGAGCTTTTTTTATGTGTACTTCAAATAGATAGCTTGTGGGATAGTTTGAAAGGGTTGATTAGAAAAGCTTCCGCTCTTCGACTGCGTTTCAGGGGCACGCTTTCCGGAGGGCTCGCATTGAGCCGCTTCGTCGCTACGCTCCTGCAGGGTCTCAATTGTCTCGCTAATCCTCCCGGAGTCGGCCCCTTTCACTCCGTCTCCAGTTTTAGAAGGAGAGCGAATTTCTTCTTCCCATTTAACAGAAAACATGAAAATACTTCATATTTTGTAGCTCACAACATGCAGATCAAAGGAAATACGATTTTCAGTCCTCATCTTCTAACAAGATATTCGATTCAAACACCTATCAGTCAGACACCGAATCTCAGGAAGCGATTCCCCAACTAGCCGGCAACTGACTACAGAGGCTGAACTGCCTAAACACATTCGACTCAATGAAATCTTTAAGCCGCCCAGCGTAAAAGGGTGAGCCGATGCCGTAAGACAGGTGTTCTTCCTGGCTTATGGCAGGAGGCCAACCCAAAGCAGGGCGGCGAAGACCAATAAGATGCTTAATTAACACGCAGAAACATGTCTACACGAAATCCCTCGCTATCATCGCCAGGCTTTTACGCCTCTAGAACCCGTTCGCCGCTGAGCCCTGCTGGGACCACCCAAAGGTGCGAAATGGTTGAAATAATGATAAAGTAAAGGATAGCAAAGAATGTCAAAACGGCTAGGTACATGTGGAACAATTGGGACGCAGAGGGGGAGAAGATAGATGAATAAAACGATATTGGTTGTGGATGATGAGAAGCCGATCGCGGACATCCTGCAATTTAATTTGAAAAAAGAAGGCTTTAATGTGGTAGTGGCTTATGATGGCGATGAGGCGATCAAAGTGGCGGAAGAGATCCAGCCGGACTTGATGCTGCTCGACATCATGCTGCCGAACCGCGATGGCATGGAAGTGTGCCGGGAAGTGCGCAAGAAGTTCGATTTTCCGATCATCATGCTGACGGCGAAGGACTCAGAGATCGACAAAGTGCTCGGGCTTGAGCTCGGGGCGGATGATTATGTCACGAAGCCGTTTTCGACGCGTGAATTGATTGCGCGCGTCAAAGCGAATCTGAGGCGCCAGAACGTCGTGCCGGCAGAAGAGGAAGGCGCAGGCTCGAACGACATCCAGGTGGGGGCGTTGACAATCCAGCCGGATGCATATTTGGTGTTGAAGCGCGAAGAGACGATCGAATTGACCCATCGCGAATTCGAGCTTTTGCATTATTTGGCGAAGCATATCGGGCAAGTGATGACACGTGAACATTTGCTGCAGACGGTATGGGGCTATGATTATTTCGGCGATGTGCGGACAGTGGACGTCACGATTCGCCGCTTGCGTGAAAAAATCGAGGACAATCCGAGTCACCCGGCGTGGATCGTGACGCGTCGCGGCGTCGGCTACTACCTGCGGAACCCTGAACAGGAGTAAGTTGAATGCTGAAAACCAGTTTTTTTAAGTCGATCCATGTGAAATTTGTGCTGATTTATATTTTGCTGATCCTGCTGGCGATGCAGATCATCGGCCTTTATTTCTCCGAACAGCTCGAAGGAACGCTGCGCGGGAATTTCGAGGATTCGATTAGAGACCGGATGGAAATCATCGAATTCAGCGTACGGGAGGAAATGATCCGCAACCGGACCGATGAGGATCTGACCGTCGAGCAGAGCTTGCGGTCGGTCCTTTCTAATTTTAATTCGCAGGACATCAATGAAATCCGCGTCGTAGACAACCGCTACCGGATTTTAGGGACGTCTCTCGGCGAGAACCAGTCGCTGGTCGGCCAGCGTTCGACAGACGACCAGATCCGCCGCTCCATCATTGGGGAGACCCCATTGGAACAAACTTACGTGGATGGAAGCCTTGAAGAGCGGGTATGGGTCCGAACCTTGCCGATCACGGCGGTCGGAGGCGAGATGCTCGGCACCTTGTACGTCAAGGCGGAAGTCGAGAACGTCTATGACCAGATGGATACCATCAACTCGATTTTGCTGGTTGGGACAGCCATTTCCCTGGTCATCACGGCTGTGCTTGGCGTATTGGTTGCGCAGACGATCTCACGGCCGATCGCAGATATGCGCAGGCAGGCACAGGCGATGGCAAAAGGCAATTTCTCGCGTAAAGTTCGCGTGTACAGCGAAGATGAAATCGGCCAGCTTGCCCGGGCCTTTAACCATTTGACGAACCGGCTGCAGGAATCCCAGCAGTCGACGGAAAGCGAGCGGCGAAAACTCGCTTCGGTGCTTGCCAATATGACAGACGGTGTCCTATCGACCGACCGCAGAGGGCGCATCATCTTGATCAACGAACCGGCTTTGCATCTATTGAATGTTTCACGTGAAACAGTCATCAACCGGCCGGTCACCACGGTGCTCGGCCTGGACGAATCCTATACATTCGAAGACTTGATCGACATGCGCGATGCGATCACGCTTGATATCAGCTCGCAAGATCAAGCGACGCTTCTGCGGACGACTTTCTCGGTCATCCAAAAAGAGACCGGGTTTGTCAACGGCTTGATCGCCGTCCTGCACGATAATACGGAGCAGGAGAAGATCGATATGGAGCGCCGTGAATTCGTGGCGAACGTATCGCATGAACTGCGGACACCGCTTACGACAATGCGCAGCTATTTGGAGGCGCTCGCCGATGGTGCCTGGCAGGATCCGGATCTCGCGCCGAATTTCCTGAATGTGACGCAAACCGAAACCGAGCGGATGATCCGCCTCGTCAACGATTTGCTGAAACTGTCGAAGATGGATTCCAGCGAAGCGGACTTGAGCCGCGAAATGGTCGAATTCGGCGTCTTCTTCAATCGCATCATCGACCGTTTTGAAATGTCGAAATCACAGAATGTGTCGTTCGAACGCAACGTGCCGAAAGCGCAGTATTTCGTGGAAATCGATACCGATAAATTGACGCAAGTCATCGATAATATCATTTCCAATGCCTTGAAATATTCACCGGAGGGCGGCAAGATCCGCTTTTCTGTCCGTGAGGCTGAAGGCGAATTGCTCGTCTCGATCAGCGATGAAGGGATGGGCATCCCGAAAGAAAACGTCGACCGCATTTTCGACCGCTTCTACCGCGTCGACCGTGCGCGTTCGCGCGCCATGGGCGGAACGGGGCTGGGCCTTGCGATTTCAAAGGAAATGATCAATGCCCACGGCGGCAAAATTTGGGCAGAAAGCCAGTACGGCAAAGGGACTTCAATTTATTTCACCTTGCCATATGAAATCGATGATGGAGGTGAATGGGATTGAAATATTTGGAGCATGTAAAATCCGTTGCCTTATTTCTCCTGATCCTGCTCAGCCTGGCGCTGACTTTCACCATTTGGACGTTCACCCCATCGCTCCAGGAGATTGAAACCCCTACACAAGTGGATGTTTCGATCGGGGATAAACGCAGTGCGGATGAAGTCGTCCGCCCGGTGAAAGTGCTGTATCACCACGAAGATAAAGTGACCGGCACGTTCTCCCGGGCCGACATCGAGGCAATGCTGGAAACCATCCAGCAATGGACAATTTCCGATGTCCAGCTATTCGAAGAAGAGGCAGGCCCTGAAGTGCTGAAGCAATATTTACAAGAGCCGGGGCGCACCGTGCTGTATTATCCGGGTGCCGTGCCGTTTCCGGTGTTCGACGTCATCATGGACATCACCGACAATAACTTGCCGGAATCGACCTTTAACCGCGTCGTCGTGGAATGGGGGTCAGAGGATGACCCTGATTCCGTCATTTACTTCATCAATACCGGTTCCGGCCGGATTTATGAAGCACAAGTAGCGGAAACGGAGCTATTGGCCTTCCGCGGCGATTATGTGCAACAATCGGAAGAATATGACCGGTATGTTACAGACCCAGATGTTGGCATCTTGCCGATATTCGTGCCGGAAGGACCGGTAGAGAGAACGAGCTTTGATTACCTGCTAGAGGAAACTTCGGCTTCCACTTTTGCGGACGCCATCATGGACAGCCCGACCGCTAAGTTTGCGGGAGATCTGCAAAGTGAGGAATTCACGGACGATTCGGGTGCCATCATGCGCGAATTGGAAAGCCAGAAAAGCATCAATTATGTCCAGCCAAAAGCAGAAACGTCCGACCCTGCGATTCCGTCCGATCTCGTCTTCAACTCGGTCAATTTCGTCAACGAACATGGCGGATGGACCGACCAATATGTCTATTTCGGCATGAAATCGGCCAACCAGCAAATCAGCTATCAATTGTTCTTCGACGGCTCGCCTGTCTTCAGCAATACGACGGCCGTGAGCCTTGACGTCGAGTGGGGCCTGTACAACGGTGTCGAGCAGGCGTTCCGCTACAGCCGACCGACCTATTTGCTCGATTCAGTGGCAGAAACCCGCACGGTGGAGATGGCGTCCGGCGAAACGGTCCTGAAAGCTTTGTCACGGCTCGATATGGACTTATCGACGATCGAAGGGGTGGCGATCGGCTACGAATTGACTGAGGAAGAACCCTTGATTACGTTCCAACCGGCTTGGTATTATAAATCGAATGGCAAATGGACACGGCTATCTGACGAATCGGTAGGAGGGGTGAAACTTGGATTGGAGTAAAACAAAAACCATTTTCATCATCGTCTTTTCGATCCTGAATGTTTTCTTATATTCGCTTTATATCGACCGCTACACGGAAGCGGAACGGATCGAGCTGCTTCCGGAATCGACCATCGATGAAAAATTGCGCGGCGATAATATTACCTATTCGGCCCTGCCGGATTCATCGGAAGATAAACCGTATGTACGGGGCGAATCGAAATCGTTCGCCGAAACCGAACTCGACATCGACGGCATCGTCAATGTCCTGGAAGACCGCATGTTGCAAGTCACATATGAGGAACCGGTCGCCATCGAAGGCGAGAAAGAGGAAGCCCTTCAGGCATTCATTGAAGAGGAAGTCCCTGAAAGTTCGGAATATACATTGTGGAAAATCGATGAAGACCAGAACCAGGCTGTCTTTTTCCAGCAGATCACTGGCATTCCGCTATTCCACAGCAAAGGCGGCCAGTTGACCGTGTTCTGGGACGAGAACGATGTGATCATCGGATTCGAGCAGACTTTATTCAACAATATCATCGAAAATGAAGAACAGAAGAAATTGATCACGCCGCTTCAGGCAATCCATACCTTGTATCAGAAGAGCCTGCTTGAGACCAACAGCCGCATTGTGGAAGCCGAGCTTGGCTACTCGACGCATGTGCAGGTGTCGGAGAACCGGCAGATGTTCGTTCCGACCTGGCGCATCCGCGTGAAGGATTCAGACGGTGAGGAAGCGGATCATTTCGTCAATGCCATCAAGGACGGTGTCATTGAACTGAACAAACAGAACGAGGAAACAGCAGAGTAAGGAGATTTTAACTATGCGCTTCAGTGTATTGGCCAGTGGTTCGACTGGCAATGCCATCTATATAGAAAACGACGAGCATGCGTTTCTAGTGGACGCGGGGCTCAGCGGCAAGAAACTAGAGTCGTTATTCGCCTCCATCGGCCGCGATATGGGCAAGCTCGACGGCATTCTGGTCACCCATGAGCATAGCGATCATATTAAAGGGCTCGGCATTGCCGCTCGCCGGCATAAGGTGCCGATTTACGCCAATGCCAAGACCTGGACGGCGATGGACGGGCTGGTCGGGGAGATCCCGGCCGACCAGCGTTTTCATTTCGATATGGAGACGGTGAAATCATTCGGCGGGCTCGACATCGAATCGTTCGGAGTGTCGCATGATGCGGCGGACCCGATGTTCTATGTGTTCCATGAGAACGGCAGGAAGCTTGCACTGATCACCGATACGGGCTATGTCAGCGACCGCATGAAAGGCATCATCGGCGCGTCCGATGCGTATGTGTTTGAGAGCAACCACGACATCGGCATGCTGCAGATGGGGCGCTACCCGTGGTCGGTCAAACGGCGCATCCTGAGCGATGTGGGGCACGTGTCGAATGAAGACGCGGCGGTGGCGATGTCAGAAGTGCTGGCGGAGAAGCCGACGCGCATCTACTTGTCGCATTTGAGCAAAGATAACAATATGAAAGACCTTGCGCGCATGAGCGTCGAGCAGACACTGCAGACAAAAGGCATCATCGTCGGCGATTACGTCGACTTGTTCGATACGTCTCCGACCGAGGCGACGCCTTTGGTTGTGGTGTGAATAGATGTAAGAGGAGAGACTGTTCTAGAAGTCATGAAGATGACTACTGGGACAGTTTTTTTAGATTTTTTGAACCGCTGATGTCCGTGAAAGTGGACGCTTTCCGGAGGGCTCGCATTGAGCCGCTTCCCTCGCTGCGCTCAGTCCAGGGTCTCAATTGTCTCGCTGATCCTCCCGGAGTCGCCACTTTCACTCCCATCAGCTAGTGGAATGAATAAAAAATTTCGTGACGCTGTCGATTCCAGCGGACGCTTTCAGGCCCACAGGATGTGGGTCATGCAGCTGGCGCGACAGGACATTGCGGTGTCAGCTGCCGAGGGCATCGGATAACTGTTGCTCCCACATCTGCGATGCAGATGCGTTGCAAATAAATGTGCTCAGCGTGACTTCGCCCATTTATTCGCCGCTTCCATCTTCATCAGCTAGAGTGAGGGTGAAATACCATGGATTGGTTCTATAAGCTTGCTCAAAAAGATCTCTATGCTGAAAAAGCACAGTGATTGGGCAAAAGTTGCTGGAGTGCATCATCTACCTGCCTTGTGCCAAATTACTCAGTGAAAAAGTGTACAAAGTAAGTTGAATGACAACCTCCTAGCGTGCTCATACAGGGAGGATTGCTTGCATTTTGGCGGGTACATCTTATGATAAAAAGAGAGACATAGGAGAGGATGGAGGCTATGGGTTATTACAATCAAACCCCGAACGGCAGGCAGCCGAAGCCGAGCCGGGCGGGCAGTTTCTTTGCGGGGGTGTTCGGCGTATTGGTCGGGGCGCTGTTGATGTGGCTATTGTTTTCGCAAGCTCCGGGCTTATTGCCGGGGACTGATTCGGCGGATTCCGGCACCCAGATCCAGCAGCAAAACCGTGAACAGCAAGGCGCGTCACTTGATATCACCACCGATGTAACGAAAGCGGTCGACGAGGCGTCGGACGCGGTAGTCGGCGTGTCGAATCTCCAGACGGGCGGCGATTTCTTCTCGCAAAGCCAGGAACAGGCAGTCGGCACGGGTTCCGGCGTCATCTATAAAAGCGAAGGCGATACCGCATATGTCGTGACGAACCATCACGTCGTCGATGGGGCCAATAGCATCGAAGTGACATTGGCGGACGGCTCGAAAGTCGACGCGCAAGTGGTCGGCAGCGATATTTGGACCGATCTGGCTGTTCTCCAAATGAGCAACGATAAAGTACAGGACGTCGTGGAACTAGGCGATTCGGATGCGCTGAAGCGCGGGGAAGCGGTCATCGCGATCGGCAACCCGCTCGGCCTTGAATTCTCGGGTTCCGTAACAAGTGGTGTTGTATCAGGCACTGACCGGGCAGTGCCGGTCGACCTGGACGGCGACGGAACGGAAGACTGGCAAGCGGAAGTCTTGCAGACGGATGCAGCGATCAATCCCGGCAACAGCGGCGGCGCGCTCGTCAATTTGGCGGGCCAATTGATCGGCATCAATTCGATGAAAATCGCCACTTCGCAAGTCGAAGGCATCGGGTTCTCGATTCCGATCAACTCGGCGCTGCCGGTCATCAACCAACTTGAATCGACAGGCGAAATGGTGCGCCCGGCAATGGGCATCACGCTCGTTGATCTGGCGCAAGTGCCGAGCACATACCGTGAAGATACATTGAATTTGACGGAAGATATCACGGCGGGCGTCGTTGTCAGCTCGGTGGTGCCGTCCTCTGCAGCGGATGAAGCGGGCATGCGCCAATACGATGTCATCGTTGAGATGGACGGAGAAGAAATCGGGGACATTATCGAGTTGCGCAAGCATCTTTACAACGAAAAGCAAATCGGCGATATGCTGCAAGTAAAAGCATACCGGAACGGCGAATTGCTCGAATTCGAGCTTGAACTTACCGACAATTCCACATTATAGGATCGAGCAGTTCCAAAAGGTGTTTTATGCGCCGATCGGAACTGCTTTTTTTATTTCCGCAAGTGAAAGGGAGAAACAAAAACCAGCTGAATATTATACACTTCGGAGCCCGAATTTTTAGCCGGAATGGGGCAAATGTTCGGGAAAAAGGAGTGTGGATAACTTTTTTGTTAAAAATCGATTGTCAACAATCCACAGCCAATAAAAGCTTCGCTATCCGCAGTGTTTTATATCTGTTAAAATGGATTGTGGATAAAAGGGAACGAAATGTGTATAACTGTGTGGAATATTCGGAAATCGGAAGGAGACGTAAAAATGGAGTTATATTGCTGCCAAACGCATGTGGGACAAGGGCTTGACGAATTCGTCGCAAAAACGGAAAGCTATCCTATACTGACTGAATTATCAGATATCGAAAAGTTATCCACAAAGTGCAACTACTGTGAAGAACAGGCATTGTATCTTGTGGCGGATAAATAAAATCCTACAAGATGTAGAAATGCCTGTGGATATGTGCATAAACTCTGTGGGCAACTTGTTTGTAAATTTCGTGTAAAGGGGGATAAGTTGTGAACATTTCCATTGTGACCGTCGGCAAACTGAAAGAGAAATACTTGAAAGCGGGCATTGCAGAATATGCAAAACGCTTAGGGGCTTATGCAAAAATTGCGGAGATTGAAGTCGCGGACGAAAAAGCGCCGGAGCAATTGAGCGAAGCGGATATGGAAATCGTCAAAAAGAAAGAAGGAGAGCGAATACTCGCCAAGATCCCGCAGGACGCCTATGTCATCGCCCTGGCGATCGACGGCAAGATGAAGACCTCCGAGCAACTCGCCAAAGACATGGAATCGCTCATGACTTACGGCCGCAGCAAGATAGTCTTCGTCATCGGCGGGTCTCTTGGGCTGCACGATGAAGTGTTGAAGCGTGCGGATGAGAAATTGTCGTTTTCGAAGATGACGTTCCCGCATCAATTGATGAAGTTGATCTTGCTGGAGCAGGTTTATCGGGCTTTCCGGATTATGAAGGGGGAGCCTTACCATAAGTAAATGGGGCGTATCCTATTAAATAAAGTCTAACTTATACATGATTTGCCCAAATGCTAAAGGCAATATAGTTATTGAAACTATCCTTGGTAAAGCCACTGCGATTTTTAGGATAAGCCGCTCAATGAAGCAATTGGACCGATTTACTTTTTTTTTCAAAAATCTATAATGGTAAAGGATAGATTTTTATTGGTACTTTCTCTTAATGCGTTTTTATATACTGGATAAGAGAAAACTTGAAGCATAGAAGGCGGGACTGAAATTAATGAAAAAAATTGGATTTGATTCGGAGAAATATTTGAAGGAACAATCAGCCTACATCCTGGAACGGGTGCAGCAGTACGATAAACTTTACTTGGAATTTGGCGGGAAATTGATAGGCGATAAACATGCCAAGCGCGTCTTGCCTGGATTTGATGAAGATGCCAAAATCAAGCTATTGCATACATTGAAAGAAAAGGCGGAAATCATCATCTGTGTGTACGCTGGGGACATCGAACGAAACAAAGTCCGTGAAGATTACGGCATCACTTATGACCAAGATGTCTTGCGCTTAATCGATGAATATCGGGCATATGGCATTTCTGTCAACAGTGTCTTGATCACCCGTTACCAGGGGCAGCCAACAGTCAAAGTATTTATGACAAAGCTTGAGCGAAGCGGAATCAGCGTCTGTATCCATCGCGAAATCGAAGGCTATCCGACAAACGTGGACGCGGTCCTTGGGGAAGAAGGATTTGCGACGAACCCTTATATTGAAACGACGAAGCCAATCGTGGTCGTAACGGGCCCTGGCCCGGGAAGCGGAAAGCTTGCCACTTGCCTTAACCAAATGTACCACGAGAACAAACTGGGAAATGAAGTCGGCTATGCCAAGTTTGAGACGTTTCCGGTCTGGAACTTGCCGTTAAAGCACCCGGTAAACATCGCTTATGAAGCGGCTACCGTCGATTTGAAAGACGTCAACATGATTGATAATTATCATTATGAAGCATATGGAAAAGTAGCGGTCAATTACAATCGTGACATTGAGACGTTCCCTGTCATCAAACGGATTATTGAACGGATTACCGGCAAAGAGTCGGTTTACAGCTCACCGACCGATATGGGGGTCAATCGCCTGAAATCGGGCATTACCGACGATGAGGTGGTCCAGGAAGCTGCCAAGCAGGAAATCATTCGCCGCAGTTTTGTCGTGGAAAACGACTATAAAAAAGGGCTTGCCGATGAAGACAGTGTACGCCACATGCAAGTGATTCTGGAAGAGACCGGTTTAAAGAAAGAGGACCGGGCACCTGTATTGCCGGCGCGTAATTATGCGAAAGAAGTCCAAGCGCAAATTGACAGCACGAATTTACAAGCCGTCATTGCGCTAGAACTGCCGAATGGCGAGATGATCACCGGCCGGACGACAACTTTGATGGATGCTTCGGCAGCCGCGATCCTGAATGGGTTGAAGAAACTGACCAATATTTCCGATGAAATTGATTTGCTGTCGCCGGTGATTTTACAAACGATTCAACGCTTGAAAACCGATGACTTGAATAGCCGCGTCCCGACATTAAGCGCCAATGAGGTGCTCATTGCACTGGCGATCAGTGCGGTCACGAATCCTACTTCAGAGCTGGCTTATAAGCAATTGCCACATTTAAAAGACACACAGGCTCATTCCACGGTCATATTGAATAGAGAAAACGAACAGACCTTTAAGAAGCTTGGAATCGACATCACCAATGATCCGGTATATCCAACCGAAAATCTGTATTACAATTAGACTTTAGAAACCACCTGCCTTTTTCTTCTTCCATAGAAGCCTGAGGCGGATGTATTTTCATTTATAGCGCTTACTGAAAAGGTTCATTCTTCTTTTAATGAGAAGAATGAACCTTTTTGATTTACTGAATCAATCAAGCGCTGCTTTTGAAAGACTGTAAAAATAATTTTACTTCACCGGGCAGGAAAATAAAGCTCTCTGCAGTAAATGGTGAAATTAATCCTATCTTGTTTCCTAAATCTATTTATTTTAAAGAATACCCACCATCTACAACGATTTCCGCACCGTTTATATAGGATGCTTTATCTGAAGCTAAGAACAGCACGACTTCTGCGATCTCACTTGGTTTCCCATAACTTCCTCTCGGGTGTCCCTGTGATTGTTTATCATAATTCTCTTTTCCGCCATATGCCTTAATGGCCAGGTCGGTTTCTGTCGGGCCGGGGGAGATGCAATTGACGCGGATGCCTTGATTGGCAAAGCGCAATGCTGTGCTTTGCGTCATCGCAACAACCGCCGCTTTGGTCCCGCTATAAGCTGGCAGCATCGGATTGACCTTATCGTTTCCGAGGATCGCGGCATTATTGATCACGACTCCATGTTTTTGCTTACCCATCACGGCTAAGGCATATTTCATATAGAGGAAAATCGCCGTTTGATTGACTGCAATCAACTGATTCCAGTCATCCAGCTTTACGCGAGACAAGGGTCCCATTCCGATAGACAGAACACCTGCATTGTTGAAGAGAATATCAATAGCATGTCCATCAGTTTCAAGTGCTTTGAAAAAGCTTTCGATTTCTTCCGGATTTTCGTTATGGACTTGGTAAAAATGGGCTTTCCCGTCGCAGTCAGTCTCTACTTGAGCGCCTTTGTCGCGGTCTCTTCCCGTAAAATGAACGATTGCTCCTTCTTTGCAAAAGAGACGAACCACTTCCTTACCAATTCCATCCGTTCCACCGTTAACAACCACTACTTTGTTTTCGAACATCATCTGATCTCCTCCAAACGTCATAGTAAAGTCATAAAGAATTTGTAATCAGTATATAGCATTCGGATCACTGTAGGAAATTTGGGTTCCAGTGAAGATAGAACCTCTTTTTGTGAAGTTAAGCCGTTCAGGCGCTTCATAGTAAGGGTTTTTTTAAACAATAATAAATATTTTTGAAAAATTATCCAATAAGATGGTTGATTCAGTGATTATATATTAAACTAAAAATTGTTATAGACATCAAAATTACTGACTAATTTCAGAAATAAATTCTATTCACAGATGAGGAGTCCGCAGCAAATGGAACCTGAAAAGAAAAGAGTCAATTCTAACTCCAAACAACCACTTCAAAGATACTTGCTTCCAATCACAATCATTTCTTCCATATTGATCTCAGGTGCAGTCGGTTACACAGCTAGTAACGTAGCTATTAATAACAGTTCAAACGATTCGGCAGAGATGAATGCAATGAAAAATCAAGTGAATAAGACCAAGCAAGACTCGATTCAAATAATCGAGACAGAAATGCCAAAAATAATCGGCGATCTTGAGAAATATAATGAGGATATAAATTTAATCAGTGAGAACATTAAATGGTTAAAAGATAGTATAGCTCCTATACGAGAATCGACAGGTATAATCAACTCGACATTTACTGTTGTTGAAGGGGTTAATACTTTTACTAGAATTCCCTATATAGAGAACTATATCGATGACCTTAAGTTCGCCAAGATTAAACTGGATGAAGTGGATAATACATTAAGCCGCTTGGAAAACTTAACGATCATCCAAGAGGAAATAAATGATTCCCATCAGAAGCTGGAGTTACTATTCGAAGGATATCAAAAAGATAAGAGTTTGGATCAGTTACTCTTAATTGAAGAAGAGTTGAACTCAAATTTAATTTATCAAATTGAGGACTTCCGAAATCTGACTACAGAAGCTCGCGAAGTATTTGAACTATCTTCAAGTGTTTTATCGACATTGAATAAAGCTCAATCCATCTTAGTTTCTGTTCAGGAGACTGGTAGAAACACTTTAGAGGTTGTTCAATTCTGGAAAGATAATGACGTTGACACAGAAATTGAAGAAAATATAAAACAAGATTTAGAAAAAGATTTAAAGGTTTCTGAAGAAAAAATTCAACAACTTCCTGAGGAACTGGCCGAACAGTCTAAAAAGAGTATTACCTCTATAAATAAAGTGAAGGAAGAACTGCAGACTGTAAAAATAGCTCAAATGGTTATTGGTGAGTAAGAAGATGAGAGCGGAACATTACTTTAATAAAGAAGCATTCAGTCGAGCTGGCTTGAATGCTTTTTTTAGTACAGCTTTAAGTCTTCAACAGGAAAGGTTAGCTATCATTTCACTCAAAGCCCCTATCTCCTAAATTTTATTATTTTAACGAATAGCCGCCATCTACAACTATTTTTGCGCTGTTTATATAGGATACTATGTCTGAAGTTAGGAATAGCACGATTTCTGCAAGCTTACTTAATTTCCAGCAACTTCCTCTCGGGTGTCCTTTCGATTGTTTTTCATAATTCTCTTTTCCGTCGCGTGCATTAATGACTAGGCCGGTTTCGGTAGGGCTTTAGAATATGCAACATACTCGTATAGCATCCGTAGTACTGGAGGAAATCTGGGTTCTCGGCATTCGAAGTATTCGGAGAAAAAGGTCTCATCGCTGCCTTGTTAGAATATATACAGGAGGAAGCATCACTCGTACAGATGGGCCAAGCGTTCTTGGACGGGAAAAGCATCCAAGAGATACGACCAGGGTGACAGATGCATGTTCATGGGGAGGAGCGCATGAAATGAAGAGAGACAATAGGATGCAAGCTGTCTTTAAGACGAAAAGGTGTTACATCAGGCAGTTTATGAAAAGCGATTTGGACGCTTTTATTACATACCGCAATAATCCCAAATGGATGGAATTTCAATATTTTAAAGGCTTGACCCGAGAAGAGTATGAAGAAATTTTATTAAGAGAGCCATCAGTGGAAAAAGGTGCCCAATTGGCCATCATCCACAAAACCGACGAGACTCTGATTGGGGATGTGTTTGTGAAAAAGGAAGCCGATGCTTGTTGGATCGGCTATACCATCAACCCCGTTTTTAAAAGACAAGGCTATGCTTATGAAACTGTTCAAGCCATGGTTCACTGGATCCAGCAGGAATACCCTGGGGTCACCATTAAAGCCGGGACCTCTCCTGAAAACAAGGCTTCCATTCAGTTGCTGAAAAAACTGGAGTTTACGCCAGCTGGAATGGAAGAAGGCGAACTTGTTTTTCAGTACGTGTAATAAATCCTTTGTTGGTCTACCATAGAGAGCAAGGAATTAAATATGTGGGGGAACTAAACGATGAAAAAACTGGTTGTAATTTTATTTTTTGTATTGGTTATAGGGGCAGCTGCTGGATATGCATTTTCACAAACCAATTTATTTGGAGTCACTACCGATAGCAGTTCTGATGCTTCGTTGGTACAGGATCAAATCGTAAAGATTGCGGAACTGGCATCACTTGAGTACGAGTATAGCAATGTCATAGTCAGTGAGACGGGTAAGAATATTTCTTTGCCTGGAGTGTCCGATATTAAATTTGCAGAAGCGATCAGATTGATTGAATACGATGGGTACATAAAAGCGGGGTCCAAAGCCTCGGAAATTGAAACATCCTACAATGACAGCACAAAACGATTGGTCGTGAGAGTACCGAAAGCCGAGATACTTGAGAATGTGGCCGACACTCAAAATATGGAAATAAGAGATATCAAAGATGAGTTATTCTCAGATTATCCTTCTCAAAAAATCATAGAAGATATAAATATCGAAAAAGAGAAACTTGAAAAAGAGAAAATCGAACAAGGATTTTTGGAAGAAGCAGATAAAAATACAGAAGAGATTTTAACGGCACTGCTTGAAACTCCTGCGTATAACGAAGTGATTATTGAATTTTATTAATACATATAACCAGCAAGCCATCAAGGTTCCTGACTTTGATGGCTTTTTGTATGGATTGATTCTTGCGTAATCAATAGAGACATTTGCTATCATTTCACCTAAAGCCCTGACTAGCGTAAAATCAAAACTAATAGACAAGAAAAGGTGGTTTTCAGGGATGGCCAGATTGCCGATCATGATTGATACAGACCCGGGGATTGACGATGCGATGATGCTCACTTTGGCATTCGCGCATGATGACGCGTTGGATGTGCGCTTGGTGACGACGTGCTCGGGGAATATTTCGCAAGACAAGACCAACTACAATGCACGAACGTTCTTGAGTTATATCGGTGCGGATGTGGAAGTGGCGCGCGGCTTGGAACAGCCGATGTTCCGCGAGCTCGAGATGGCGGAAGAGATCCATGGGGAGAGCGGGTTCGGGAATATTGAGTTTCCGTCTCCGACTTTGCCAGTGAGCGAACGGCCGGCCATTGCCGCTATGCGCGAGACTTTGCTTTCTAGCGAGGAGAAAATGACCTTGGTCGCCACCGGCCCTTTGACGAATGTGGCGGCGTTATTGTTGGCGCATCCGGAAGTGAAGCCGAAAATCGAGCGCATTTCGTGGATGGGCGGAGCGGCAGTCGGCGGCAATATGTCGCCGTCCGCGGAATTCAATGCTTATGTCGACCCGCATGCGGTGGAAATCGTCTTCCGTTCGGGCGTTCCTATTGTCATGAGCGGTTTGGATGTGACACATAAAGCATTTGTCACGCTGGACGAAGCGAAAGACATGTTGGCTATCGGCACCGAATTTGCGGAGAAGGCGTATGGCCTCGTTACGCATTATTTGGATGTTATCAAGAGAACGCCTTTTCACGAAGAGAATTACGATCAGGTGCTGCATTTCCACGACGTCTGCGCGGTCATGTACATATTGAAACCGGAATTGTTCGAAGGGCAGGACTGCTTTGTGGAAGCTTCACTGGAAGGCATCACGGCAGGCGCCACAGTGGTCGACTTCACGAACCGCACTGGCGAAAAGCCGAATGTCCATGTGTTGCATAGCGTAAATCGCGAAGCGTTCGTTGAGGAATTCGTGAAAGCAGTAAAAGTCATTTCGGATCGCGTGGAAGCACGTTAATTCGTTTTATATTTTGGAGTCGACAAAACTCAGAAGAAAGCATGGTGAAGCGTGATGAAAATCATCGTATTCGGAGCGACGGGCGGCGTGGGCCGATCGGTCGTCGAGCAAGCACTGGAACAAGGATATGAAGTGACGGCGTTTGTACGGACGCCGGACAAATTGAAAGTCACAGGCGATAAATTAACAGTGGTGCAGGGAGATGCGTTCCACGTGGAACAAGTCGCTGCAGCGATCGCCGGCCATGACGCGGTGGTGTCGTGTTTGGGGTCGAATCAAGGCATGAATAAATCGACCGACCTGCAGGTGATGGTGAAAAATATCGTAGCGGGCATGCAGCAGCATGGCGTCCAGCGCATCGTCTACACCGCCTCAGCAGGAATCGATAAGGAATTGCCAGGCATCAGCGGAAAGCTGATGATGGGGGTGTTGAAAAATGCGCTCATCGATCACCGCGCGGCTGTGGATGCCATCCAGGAAACGGGGCTGACCTATACAATTGTCCGTCCGATGGGATTGACCAATGATTCGTTTACCGGGCAATACCGCGAGTCGGAGGAAAGTGTGCCAAACAAATCGAAGACCATTCCGCGTGCCGATGTGGCGCATTTTATTTTGAAAGCGCTGGGAGATGCAACGTACGAAAACAAGTCAATCGGAATTGCGTCGTGAATCATGAAGTGGCTTCAGAGGGTGGAATAGGTTTTAATCTGCTATAAGTAAAAAAGAGATTAGCTTTGCGACATTAAGTAATCAATGACCTGTCTGAGTATTTGGAGAAGCGTTCGCTCGACTCCTGTGGGACTAGCGGGTTTGAGAAACCCCGCAGGAACGCAGTGACGAGGAGGCTCGATTCCCGCCCCACGGAAAGCGAGCGATAAGCTTCGGAAAATACGATTAACTAGAGTTTCTCGACAAGCGAAGCAGCTGCAATTATTGCGGCTGCTTTTTTGGTTCCTTCCCCCGATTTTCTTTAGGGCGCATTTGGCTTATAGTAGAAACATCTGTTTACAACAATTTTCCGGCAGTAAAGAATGAGGTGCATCATGGCGTTTTTATCGCAATTTAAATTGAGTACGGTCATTATCCTGTGTGTGTTATTGGTGGTATTGGTGTCGCTCGTGATCACCAATCTGTTAGTGGCCGATACGTCGGGTGACCGGATCGAGCAACAATTGGAAGATAAGGCCGTCAGCATTTCCCGGACCGCCGCAGAGTCGCAAGTCATTCATGAAGGCTTGGAGAGCGAATCCGCGGAAGCGAATATCCAGGATTACGCGCTGGCCGTGCAACAAGCCGCTGATGTGTTGTTTGTCGTCGTCATGGACATGGACGGCATCCGCAAATCGCACCCGAATCCGGACAATATCGGCAAGGCATTTGCCGGGGGCGATGAAGCGCGTGTGCTAACAGGCGAGGAATACACATCGCGAGCCGAAGGGACGCTCGGCCAATCGGTCCGTGCGTTCACGCCGGTGTTTGATGAAGCCGGCAATCAAATCGGGGCGGTCGCGGTCGGCATTTCCTTAGAGGAAGTGGAAGCGGCGATCGGGCAAAACCGTCAGACGCTATGGATCGGCTCATTAAGCGGATTGCTGTTCGGCATCCTCGGCGCATTGTTCTTGGCGCGTTATATAAAGAAAAGCCTGTTCGGGCTGGAACCTCCCGAAATCGCGCGCATCCACGAAGAGCGCAACCAGATGCTTCATTCCGTTTACGAAGGCGTCATCGCGATCGACCAACATGCACGCATCCTGCTTGCCAACCGGTCGGCGAGGGAGTTGTTTGAAAAAGCGGGATTCACGGGCCGTGAGCCGATCGGCAAAGAGATTCACGAATTTCTGCCAGGACTGGTGACGGCTAGTGTGCTGGTTGAACAACGCACCGTCCTGGATGAGGAACAGGAACTCAATGGAATGGCGATCCTGGCGAACCAAGTGCCTTTATTAGTGGATGGCCAAGTGATCGGCGCTGTGGTGACGTTCCGGGACAAGACGGAAATCGATGTGCTTGCCGAACAATTGACCGGCGTCGAAATGTACGCCGAAACTTTGCGGGCGCAGTCGCACGAATTCATGAATCAATTGCATGTGTTGCTTGGCTTGGTCAAAATGGAGCAGTATGAGCAAGTGTCGCAGTTTATCGCGAAATTGGTCGACCACCAGGCCGTGGAAGTCGGCAATGTGACCCGTTCCATCAAGGATCCGGTGCTCGCAGGCTTCATCCTCGGAAAAATCAGTTTCGCAAGGGAAGCGCAGGTGGAGCTTACGATCAGCTGCGAGACCGATATCCCGAAACCCGACGATTCCGCGGTCACGCACGAACTGATCACCATCATCGGCAATGTCGCCGACAATGCGATCGATAACGTCCAAGGGACCGCAAACAGGCGGGTTCACGCCGCATTTTCCTATGTTGATGAATTGCTGACGATTATGATCAGCGATACAGGAACGGGCATCGACGAAGAGTTGCAGGAAACGATGTTCGAAAAAGGCATTTCCAGCAAGGAAGGCTATCACCGCGGATTCGGATTGCATTTGGTGAAAAACAGCGTAGATAAACTCGAAGGCTCGATTGAAGTGGCCTCCGAGAAAAACGAAGGCACGACCTTCGAGTTGGTGCTGCCGTATGAAGCAAGGGGGGAAGCAGATGATTAAAGTAATGATAGTAGAAGATGATCCAATGGTCGCCGCCTTAAACCGGCAATTCGTCGAGCGGATGGAAGGTTTCACGGTGATCGGCGCCGCCGAAAACGCCCAACAGGCCATCGCGATCCTGGCGGAGTCGGACATCGATTTGGTATTGCTCGACATCCACATGCCCGGGCTGACCGGCATCGAATTTTTGCAGATGCTCCGTGAACAACAGCAGGACCTCGATGTCATCCTGATCACGGCGGCCTCTGAAATCCAGCAAATCCAGCACGCCTTAAGGCTCGGGGCATCCGATTATTTGATCAAGCCGTTCGAGTTCAGCCGTTTCCAGGAAGCGTTGCTGCAATACCAAAGCAATTTCCATAAGCTGCACGCCAATAAACAAATCAGCCAGCAGGAAATCGACAGCCTGCTTGGTAGAAAACAGCCATCCGTTAGTCCGTCAACGACGGTGCAATCATTGCCAAAAGGGCTGACGAAAGCGACGCTGCAGACCATCCAGCAAGTGATCCTGTCGAACGAAGCTGTAGTGTTTTCAACAGATGAACTGGCGCAGTCGGCACAAATTTCCCGGGTCTCCGTCCGGAAATACTTGAAATTCCTCAGCGCCATCGGCTATTTGCAGGAAGACTTGACCTACGGCGTCGGCCGGCCCATCTATCAATACCGTTTAGCCCCGGAAAACGCTAATCGTCTCGATCCTTATCTTTGAAAGTGAGGATCGAGCTTCGGAAAACATTAATTCATTAAAGAAGTTCAGTGAGATGTCTGAGTGTTTGGAGAAGCGTTTGCTCGACTCCAACGGAATAGCGAGACGACCGAGACCCCGCAAGCAATGAATGAGCGAAGCTTCACTGAGCGCATTCATTTGCGACGCATCTGCTGGCAGATGTGGGAGCAAGCGGGTTTTCGATAGCAGCTGAGGAGGCTCGGGCGCGAGCCCGTGGAAAGCGAGCAATAAGCTTCGGAAAATACGATTTCTCAACACCCCACAAAAAGCAGCCAATGCGGCTGCTTTTTTTAATTACAATAAAACCAATACTTTCATAAGCTAGAAGTTGTCTGAAATTTGTCTAAAATATGAAATACAGTGAAAGCGCTTACCAAAAAGCGCGAAGCTCAAGAAAACGAGGTGTCCAACGATGAAGGAAACAAATAAGATCCCGCCGCAGCTGCCGGCGAGAAGTTTGAAAGACAAATTCACGATTTTCAATATGCCATTCCTCTGGTTTGGGGTGTTCGCGGTCATTGCGCTGTATGCGATGTATACCGAAAACTTGCCGGCCGGCATGATCGGCGCGTTGCTCATCACCATGGTGCTCGGCGAATTATTGGGCTGGTTCGGCAATCATATGCCGATCGTCCGCACGTTCCTCGGAGGCGGCGCGATCGTCGCTATTTTCGGATCCGCTTATATGGTCTATAGTGGTCTTATGCCGGAAAGCACGACGGCGGGGATTACGGAATTCATGAAAGACGGCGATTTCCTCAACTTCTATATTGCGGCATTGATTACGGGCAGTATTTTGGGGATGGAATCGAAGATCCTGGTGAAAGCGGGCGTTCGCTACGCCTTGCCATTGCTTGCTGCGGTGGCAGGGGCGGTTGGCCTGGCTGCGTTGGTCGGGATGGTATTAGGGTTCAGCGTCCAGGAAGCGGTGCTCGTCATCGCCATGCCGATCATGGGCGGCGGCATGGGCGCAGGCGCTGTGCCGATGTCCCAAGTGTATTCAGAAATGCTTGGCAATGAACCCGGGTATTACCTGTCGATTTTAGTGCCGGCCTTGGCGCTCGGGAATGTTTTCGCGATCATCTTGGCGAGTGTCTTGAACATGATCGGCAATAAATACCCGAGCTTGACGGGGAATGGCCAGCTGATCCGCAATTTCCATTACGAGAAAAAAGAAACGCCGAGCTACGATTTGGCGAAAATGGGCATCGGGGTCTTGGCTGCTGTGTCGTTCTATATTCTAGGGAATATATTGGGCGACTTCATCCCGCTTCACCCGTATGCCATCATGATTATTTTGGTGGCAGCGCTGAAAGTCGCCAATGTCATGCCGGAAATTATTGTAGAAGGCGCGAGCCAGTGGTATGAGTTCGTGGCGCGCAACTGGACCAACGCCTTGCTAGTGGGCATCGGGGTCGCGTATACGGATCTCGAAGCCGTGCTGAATGCCTTGAGCATACAATATGTCCTTATCGTCTTGGCGGTCGTCATCGGTGCCGTCATCGGTTCCGGCGTGGTCGGGAAGTTCATGGGCTTCTACCCGATCGAAGCTGCCATCACAGCAGGGCTATGTATGGCGAATATGGGCGGAACGGGCGATGTTGCGGTACTGTCTGCAGCAAGACGCATGGAATTGATGCCATTTGCGCAAATTTCCTCCCGTCTCGGCGGCGCGTTGATCTTATTATTGGCCAGTGTATTTATACCGTTTTTCATTTGATGAATCAAATTTTGGGGGAGGGGAGAAATCCTTTCCCTCTTTCTGATGGAGAGTGAGCGCCGTGATTGTCAGTGAAATCATCAATGTCATTTTGCCGGTCTTTATCTTGCTCGGCATCGGCTTTTTTATCGGCCGGTTCATGGACATCGAAAAGAAGCCGGTGTCGGATTTGTGCATCTACGTGTTCAGCCCGGCCTTGTTTTTCCATTCCGTCACGACGTCTTCGCTGGATTTGGGCGATTTGGGGAAAATTGTGCTGTTTGCGGTGTTGTTGTTCGCCCTGTTTGCGATGCTGATTAAGCTTCTCGGCATCGTATTTGGGTGGGATCTGTCGTACCGCAATACGATGATGCTCGCGAGCGCGTTTCCGAACACCGGGAATTACGGCTTGCCGATTGTGTTGTTCGCCTTTGGGGACGAGGGGATGGCGATTGCGATCATTTATGTCGTCATGCAATCTTTGCTGATGAATTCGGCTGGCATCTTTTACGCTTCAAACCATGCCGATGTGTCGAAGAAGGCGATTTTCATTACCATCATCCGCATGCCTGGGTTTATTGCCATCACGATCGGGCTGGTTCTGAAAATAACGGACATTGCGATCCCCGAGGCGCTCGGCAATGCGACGGGCTTACTTGGGCAGGCGGCCGTGCCGGTGCTGTTGACGCTGCTCGGCATTACCTTGGCATCGATCCAGATCAAGACCGTGCTGAAGTTCATCGGGACGGCGGCCGTGCTGAAATTGGTCGCGTTCCCGGCCATCGCGTTCGGGCTGTTGGCCTGGCTCTATCCGGCAGGGTCACTCGAAGCAAAAGTGCTGCTTATTTCCGCGGCGACTCCGGCGGCTGCCACGACGACACTGTTGGCCATGAAGTTCAATATGAACCCGGATATGGTGTCGAGCGCGATGTTCGTCAGCACTTTGGCAAGCATCGTCACGATTCCGGCATTGCTGCTTTTTCTATAGAAACTGTAGAAATCCATAAGGGGCAATCCCGGTATCCTGTCGAATTCTTGTTATAATAAAAGAGTGTCCAAAGCGAATTGGCTTGGATACTCTTTTTTTGTACGAACATGGATTCTACTAGCTGGGAGTTGGAAATAGAAATGAACAAAAAAGACATTGCCGAGATCCGCAAGCAGTTCAAGCTGGAGACGGATTTACTGAAAATCGCCGAGATTTACAATGTATATATCAAACAGGACACAAGCGAGATCTTCCACGAGGAAAGCCGCTCGTTTTCCTTGCTCGACCGGGAGCAGCAAGAGCTGTTCTTGGCCAATTTTAAGAAAGTGCTCGCGGGCAAGCTCGACATCAAGCTGTTCGAAGTGAAGTTCCAGCGCCCCGAAGAAGGGCAGGTGGACCATACGCAGACGTTGCTCTACGAAGGGCTACATGCGGACGATGCGGAAGGCTGGAAAGACAATATGCAGCGCGTCGCCTTGAAGATGGTCGAAGAGACGCCATACGAGAAAGACATGGTCATCACGTTCATCCGCGGCACGTATTTCAAGACGACGAAACGCGAGGTGGACGAGACGGAAACTGCGCTGCGCGACGAAGTATACACGACGCCGTTCGTCCTCGGCAGCATGAACCAGACCGAACTGCCGAAATCGTCGCTGGTGTTTGATTTCATCGAAAAGGAATTCAAGTCGAACATCATGGCGGACCCGGTCATCAAGCTGTCGTCTCCCGTCGGCGGGTTCCTGTTCCCGAGCTTCACGAACAACGCCGCAGACGTCAACCGTATCCTGTATTCCGCAGCAAAAGCCAATAAGCCCGATTTCCAGTTTATCGAAAATGTGTTGAATGGCGACGAAATTACCACCGCAGAAGACGATAAAGTGGTCTTTGAAGAAATCGTCAAGCAGGTGATCGGCGATGAAGTCAATTCGAGAACGCTTGCGGGCGTCTACGACGAAATCAACAGCCTGCTCGAAGTGGAAGCGGAAGACGAAGACGAGCCGGCACCGATGCTCGACTCCAAGGAAGTCGAACGTGTCCTGAAGGCGAGCGGCATCAAAGACATCAGCACCGAGAAAGTGGAGCAGGCGTTCCAGCAAGTGACCGATGACCGCCAGTACGAGATGAAAGCGAGCCACATCGTACCGAAATACGGTTCCAAATCGATCAAGATCAACACGAAAGTCGCCGAAATCAAGATCGGCCCCGAAGACTTACGTTACGTCAAACAAGTCAATTACAATGGCCGCCGCTGCATCCTGATCGAAGTCGAAGAGGATACGGTCGTGGAAGGGTTCAAGTTGTTGGCGGAGGAAGAATTGGAGTAGAAGCTTTGTTCGAATGGTTGCGCTTATGCAGAATGCCGAACGGGTAAATTCCTCGTAGGCAAGCCACGGGGACACAAAAGGAGGAGCCGCTAATGATTACTGAAACCGATCTACACTATTTGAAGCGCTGCGTCGAACTCGCCGAGCAGGCGCTGGAAAAAGGCGACGAGCCGTTTGGTTCGGTTCTTGTGTCGGCACAGGGGGAGGTGCTGTTCGAGGACCATAACCACGTGGCATCAGGCGACCATACGCAGCATCCGGAATTCGCGATCGCGCGCTGGGCGGCGGAACATCTGGCATCGGGTGAACGGGCGACAGCGACTGTCTATACGTCCGGCGAGCATTGCCCGATGTGCGCGGCGGCGCATGGCTGGGTCGGGCTCGGCCGCATCGTCTATGCCAGTTCGTCAAAGCAATTGGGCGAATGGATGAAAGAGCTCGGCGCCGAGCCTTCACCTGTCCGCAATCTGTCCATCGCGGAAATCCTGAACGACCCGGACGTCGACGGGCCGGTGCCGGAACTTGCAGAACAGGTGCATGAGCTTCACCGGCGCTTGTACGAAGCGAAGCAATAGGCGGCTGAAAGCGACCGTTGCATTGGATATCTGCCATTTCTTTTGAACACAAAAAGGACTGCGAAGAGAAAAATCTCTTCTGCAGTCCTTTTATATTGATTACACCAAAACAGGGATATCGCTTCGGATGAGATGGTCGAACGCGCTCAGTGAAGCCGTCGCGCCAGAGCCCATCGAAATGATGATCTGCTTGTATGGGATGTTCGTGCAGTCGCCTGCCGCGAACACGCCCGGCATATTCGTGGCGCCGCGCTGGTCGATGACGATCTCGCCGTGCGGAGTGCGCTCAACGAAGTCACCGAGCCAGTCGGTGTTTGGCACGAGGCCGATTTGGACGAAGACGCCGGATAGTTCGACATGCTTTTCTTCGCCGGTTTGGAGGTCGATATAGGAAATGCCGTTCACTTTATCGGTGCCGGTGATTTCCTGTGTGCGGGCATTCGTCAAGACCGTAACGTTCGGCAAGCTCTTCAGGCGGTCCTGCAAAACGGAATCCGCTTTAAGCTCTGCGTTGTATTCCAGCACCGTCACGTGGTTCGTGATGCCTGCAAGGTCGATCGCCGCTTCCACGCCGGAGTTGCCGCCGCCGATGACCGCGACGTCTTTGCCGGCAAATAGCGGGCCGTCGCAATGCGGGCAATACGCAACACCCTTGTTCTTGAATTCTTCTTCGCCAGGGACGCCGATGTTGCGCCAGCGGGCTCCTGTCGAGAGAATGACGGTCTTGCCTTTGACGACAGCGCCGTTTTCAAGTTCAAGCTCGAACAAATCTTTTTTCTCCAAGCGTTTCGCACGCTGCAGGTTCATGAGGTCGATGTCGTATTCCTTCACATGCTCTTCGAGGCTGGCCGCAAATTTCGGGCCTTCCGTATGCTTGACGCTGACGAAGTTCTCGATGCTCAAGGTATCCATCACCTGGCCGCCGAAACGCTCCGCGACGATGCCGGTGCGGATACCTTTACGCGCCGCATAGATCGCCGCGCTGGCACCAGCCGGCCCGCCGCCGACAACGAGCACGTCAAACGGTTCTTTGCCTTCGAATTCGGACGCATCCGGTGCGCTGCCGAGTTTTGCCAGCAATTCCTCAAGCGACATGCGACCGCTTGAAAACGATTCGCCGTTCAAGAAGACTGTCGGAACGGCCATGATGTCTTTGCTTTCAACTTCTTCTTTGAATGCAGCGCCGTCGATCATCGTGTGCGTGATATTCGGGTTGAGGACGCTCATCAAATTGAGTGATTGCACGACTTCCGGGCAGTTCTGGCAGCTCAGGCTGATATACGACTCGAAGTGATACGTGCCGTCGAGCGCTTTGATTTGGTCCATCGTTTTTGGGTCGGCTTTCGGGGCCCGCCCGCTCACTTGAAGCAAAGCAAGTACGAGTGACGTGAACTCGTGGCCGAGCGGGATGCCGGCGAACGTGATGCCCATATCTTCGCCAGGGCGGGTGACGCTAAAGCTCGGCGTGCGCTCGAGCTCCGCGCGCTCCATTTGAATGCGCGGAGACATGGCGGATAGTTCTTCCACCAAATCGATCATATCGGTTGATACCTTATCGGATCCGGCACTCACTTGGAGCAGCACGTCGCCTTCCAATAGCTGCAAGTATTGCTTTAATTGTGCTTTGATTTGCGCATCTAGTATCATCGTCAAAACTCCTTAAATTTTGCCTACGAGGTCAAGGCTTGGCTTCAATGTGTCGCCGCCTTCTTCCCATTTAGCCGGGCATACTTCGCCTGGGTTGTTGCGCACGTATTGTGCCGCTTTGATTTTGCCGACCAGCGTGCTGGCGTCGCGGCCGATGCCGTCTGCGTTGATTTCTGCAGCTTGGACAATGCCGTCCGGGTCAACGATGAATGTGCCGCGCTGTGCAAGGCCTTCTTCTTCGTTAAGAACGTCGAATCCGCGTGAGATGCGCTGCGACGGGTCGCCGATCATCGTGTATTCGATTTTGCCGATTGCATCTGAGTGGTCGTGCCAAGCTTTGTGAGTGAAGTGAGTGTCTGTAGAAACAGAGTATACTTCCACGCCAAGCTCTTTCAATGTTGCGTATTGGCTTTGGAGGTCCTCAAGTTCAGTTGGGCAAACGAACGTGAAATCTGCCGGGTAGAAGCACACGACGCTCCATTGGCCTTTCATGCTTTCTTCCGTGACCTCGATGAATTCACCGCTTGCCGCCTGGTAAGCCGACGCGTTAAATGGTTGGATTTCTTTTCCGATCAAAGACATAAAATAATTACCTCCTGAATGTTTTTTTAGAATGACCATAATCGATAACGCAAAAAAAACTAATCGAAGTAGTTCGCTCCAATTAATATTGTTATCTGATTATAATGATTCTAATTCTATTTCCATTGTCATATGAATCGGGAGTTTTGTCAAAGAGAACCCTAATATGTAAACGTTTTCTCTAAATATAGAGAGAAAAAACACTAAATCGGGCAACGTCACTCAAAAACACTTAAGCTGAGTGAACTCTTAAGATTGTGAAAATATTATTTATCAAATATTTCAAAATAGAAAAAACTTCATCTAGAAACGCTGGTTTCTCAATGGAGCTTTCCAATTGATAGAGTGCCAGGCAAAAGAGATGCACATATAAACAATTTGTATTTGATTAGCTTATGAATCGACAGTTTCAAGAGGCCTGGCGGGTTCAATCGAATCTCCAGACTCTATAATATACCGAGCCAGCTGCATGTTAAGATGAATATGGGAAAATTAAAGAGCGGTAACTTTTATCAGAGAAAGCAGGTGTTTTATGGAATTTGCCGCATTTATCATCATCATACTGATTGCCTCAATTCTCCAGACAAGCACCGGTTTCGGGTTTTCCATTCTGGCGACACCATTTCTTTTGTTGATCTTTGAGCCGGCTGAGGCCATACAGATAAATTTGATCTTGTCTTTGCTCATTTCGCTCGCATTGATTGCAAAGGTTCGGAAAGATGTTGATATCGGCGTCTTGAAAAGGTTCATTGTCGGAAGTTCACTTGGCTTGCCTGTTGGAATGGCGGTCTTCTTGACGATTGATTTGAATAGCTTGAAACTCATTGTCAGCCTTCTTGTTTTGCTGCTGACCTTTATGCTCATGTTGAAGTTCCGGATCACTCGGAACAATAAGCGGGATCTGTTCGTCGGTGGAATTTCCGGTTCCTTGACGACCAGCATCGGAATGCCGGGACCGCCGATTCTGCTGTATTTTTCGGGAACGGAGACGAATAAAGAGACATTGCGGAGTACGACATTGGCGTTTTATCTCTTCATTTATTCGGCCAGCTTGATCATACAAGTGAGTTTTGCGGGAACAAACAAAACCGTTTGGGTCTCCAGTCTTTGGGCTATTCCTCTTGTCGCCGCAGGCCTATACTTGGGGCAATTATTATTTACGAAAATCAACCAGCAAATTTTTCGTGTTTTCACATATATCATCTTATTGTTTACAGGAAGTTATTTGCTGTTGGAGAGTGTGGGCGGGTTGCCATGAACGGTCGCTCAATTAGAAGGCAAACATGGAAAAGTGGCAAGGCTGATCTATTCGGCCGTGAATTTTTATACAAATAGTCGTTTTTTCAAAAAGTGTTTGACAGAAACAGGCATCTCAAATACTATCGTTATTATGCAAAATAAATTAAATACCTTATCCAGAGAGACCGAGGGACAGGCCCTATGACGTCCAGCAACCATCATATCCATGAGAGGTGCTAATTCCTGCAGGATGTATTCATTCTGAGAGATAAGAAATTGGTCGAAGCCTCTTTCCTATTGAAAGAGGCTTTTTTGCATCCAAAAGCAGGGCAGGCGCTCTACACAAGGCGGAAAGTCCAGCCCTATCATAAAAAAATTACACAACCAAAGGAGCTTGAATTATGAAAAGAAACGCTTATGTATTCGCAACTGCCTGTTTAGTAGGTCTTGCCGGAACACTTGCCGGCTGTTCATCGGAAGAGACGGCAAATGCTGATGGAGAGCAAGTGATCCGCGTCGGGACGCAAAATGATTACCCGCCTTTCGCTTTTGCGGATGACGCCAATCAATTGACGGGCTATGACGTGGACATGATGAAAGCCGTCGATGAACAATTGGACGGCTATACGTTCGAATACGTCGCGGTGCCGTGGGACAGCATGTTCCTTGCACTCGAGTCGAATAAAATCCAGGCCATCGCTGACCAAGTAGCGAAAACGCCGGAACGCCAGGAAAAGTATTTGTTCACCGATGAATCGTATTTCGCAGCGGAAACGGTCATTGCAGTGAAGGAAGGCCGTGAAGATATTCAAACGATTGAAGATTTGGAAGGCAAAGCGGTCGGGGCGTTGGCAGGCGATTCCTATACCTTATTGCTTGAGGAATACAATGAGACGGCCGATGAGCCGATCGAATTGAAATACAGTGAAAGCGGCAACCCATCGGAAATTCTGCAGGATGTGCAGAACGGCCGCGTCGACGCATACGTCAATGACCCGATCATGATGAACGCAGTACTGGAAAAGAATGAACTCGGCGTGGAAATTGTCGGGCAGCCTTTGGTCAATGACGATATGGGCATCGTCTTGAAAGACGAAGAAAAAGGCGAAGAGTTGAAAGCTTTGATCGACCCGATCTTGAAACAGTTGAAAGAAAATGGCACTTTGTCCGAACTGTCCGAGAAATGGACCGGCGGCGACTACATCCCTGAATAAGCTAACGGAAGGACAGAGACAATGGAAAATTTACTGGACTTGAATTTCTTGATCGAGAGCTTTCCTGCCATTATTTCCAGGCTGCCGGTCACGATCGGCATAGCAGTCGGCTCGCTGCTATTGAGTCTGGTCATCGGTGTGGCTGCGGCATTAATCAAAATCTACAAAGTGCCTGTGCTCAGTGTCATCACGTCGATCTATATTTCCTTTATCCGGGGCACGCCGTTATTGGTGCAGATTTACCTGGTGTTTTACGGGATTCCGAAAATCATTTATTTTCTCCAGAGTGAATACGGATGGCTTCAGTCGGCAGACGTCAATAGCATCGCTCCGGAATTCTATGCCTTGATGGCCTTTTCCATCAATTTGGGCGCGTATTTATCCGAGACGATCCGTTCGGCGATCGAATCGGTCGACCGCGGGCAGTTCGAAGCCGCCAAAGCGATCGGCATGACGCCTGTGCAGATGATGCTGAAGATCGTCTTCCCGCAGGCCTTGACAGTAGCGATCCCGAATCTCGGCAATATGTTCATCAGCACGATCAAAGACACTTCGCTCGTGTTTATCATCGGCGTCATCGATATCATGGGGCAGGCAAAAATCCTCGGCTCCCGCGGCTTGGCGTTCTTTGAAGTGTATATCGCCGTCTCGATCGTCTATTGGATCTTATGCATTGCCGTCGAGCGCTTATTGGTGAAGATCGAGAAACGTGCACGCAGATATGAAAGAGGGATTGCCTGATGATCAAATTGGAGAACTTGCATAAATATTACGACCGCCAGCATGTTTTGAAAGGGATTGATTTAAGCGTCGAGAAAGGTGAAGTGGTGGCGGTTCTCGGGCCAAGCGGTTCCGGGAAATCGACGCTGTTGCGCTGCATCAATTTTTTAGAAGAGCCAACGAGCGGCATCGTGGAAATCGGCGGCAAGCGGGTGGATGCGGCGGCCGCTAAGAAAAAAGAAATCTTCGCGCTCCGGACCGCCACAGGTATGGTGTTTCAGCAATATAATTTGTTCAAGAATCTGACGGTGCTGCAAAATGTCTCCGTCGGGTTGACGAGCGTCAAGCGGATGAAAAAAGACGCCGCTGACAAAAAAGGCATCGAGATGCTCGAGCAGGTCGGCTTATCGAATAAACTGAGCCATTACCCTGCGCAATTGTCCGGCGGCCAGCAGCAGCGCGTCGGCATCGCCCGTGCGCTCGCTTTGGACCCGGAAGTGCTATTATTCGACGAACCGACGTCTTCTCTGGACCCGGAACTGGTCGATGAAGTATTGGCCACCATCCGCCGCGTCGCGGACACCGGCAAAACAATGTTCATCGTAACCCATGAATTGAGTTTCGCGCGGGAAATTTCAGACCGCGTCATCTTTATGGAAGACGGCGTCATTATCGAGCAAGGCACGGCTGAGCAAATTTTCACCAAGCCCGCCGTCGAAAGAACGAGGCAATTTTTAGGGAAAGCCGTCCAAGGCTGAAAAATAAAGTGTAACGACTGAGAGCGGAAGGATGATTTGGAATGAACCCGATTGAACAGATATTGAACGAGTTCCCGGTCCTGATTGTGGACGGGGCGATGGCGACAGAGCTTGAGAACTACGGATGCAATTTGAATGATTCCTTATGGTCCGCGAAAATATTGATTGAAAATCCGGAGTTGATCAAGAAAGTGCATGTGGATTATTTCGAAGCGGGAGCGGACTGTGCCATTACGGCCAGTTACCAGGCGACCATTGAAGGCTACCGGGAAAGAGGGCTGACAGAATCACAAGCGATCGCGTTGATCACGAAATCTGTCCAGCTGGCAACGCAAGCACGCGATGAGTTTTGGGACGCTGCAGCGGATCGTTCGGATAGGCCGAAGCCTTTAGTGGCGGCCTCTGTCGGCCCGTACGGTGCGTTTTTATCGGACGGGTCTGAATACCGCGGCGGCTATGCGATTGGCGAAGAGCAATTGGCTGCATTCCACAGAGAGCGCATCCGTGTGCTGGTCGAAGCAGGGGCGGATGTGTTAGCATGTGAAACTTTGCCATGCCTCGTGGAAGCGAAAGCGATCGTAAGCGTGCTGGAAGAATTTCCGCAAGTGTCTGCCTGGTTCACGTTCAGCGCGAAAGATGAGTTCCATATTAGCGACGGGGAGCGGATTGCAGATTGTGCGAACTGGCTCGATGTCCAGCCGCAAGTGGCGGCGATCGGCATTAATTGCACAGCGCCGCAATTTATCGGATCCTTGATCCAGGAAGTGAAAAGCGCATCTTCCAAACCGGTCATCGTCTATCCGAATTCCGGCGCCACTTACGACCCGGTAAGCAAAACCTGGAGCGAAGAACCGTCGGCTGGTGCGTTTTCAGCCAATTCGAAAGCCTGGCATGAAGCAGGAGCTGACATCATTGGCGGCTGTTGCAGCACGACGCCCGCTGATATTGCAGCGATTGCGTCATGGGCGCGCCAAGGGAAGCCTTCGGAAGTTTAAAGCATTAAGGGAGCGCCTGGTGTGGTTGATCGTTCATTTTATAAAACCTAGTTGACAAGTAGGTTTTAAATATAGTCTAATGTGAATAAGCTTTTTTCGCACTACTTCACATTAGGGGCAGCTAGTGGGCCTCCTGATTTTAAACAGCTGAAGGAGGGATTGCATGAACGAACAATATCCTGTCATCCAAGGGGCAGAAGCCTTCTTTCTGAAAGGCGGCAGCACCGGCATCCTATTGTGCCACGGGTTTCTCGGCACGCCGCAAAGCGTCAGGGAATTAGGCGAAGCGCTCGGCAAGCAAGGCTATACGGTTTCCTGTCCGCGGCTGCCGGGCCATGGCACCCATTTCAAGGACCTGCAACCATTCTCTAATGAGGACTGGTTCCAGAGTGTCGAGCAGGCCTATTTAGAACTCAAGCAAACATGCACATCGGTCTTTGTCATTGGGCAATCGATGGGCGGCACCTTGAGCTTGGATCTGGCCAGCCGCCATTCTGAAATCCAGGGCATCGCGTTGATCAATCCGGCGATCGACATCCCGCAATTTGAAACTTACCGCAGCCGCCCGGCCCATGCTTACGTCACAGAAGATGCGCCCGATATCAAAAAAGCGGATGCGGTGGAAATCACTTACGGGCAAGCGCCGGTCAAAGCGTATCAGCAATTGCTCGGCTATATGGATGCTGTCCGCGCAAAGCTCGGCGAAGTCCACTGCCCGGTTGTGTGTTTCCAGTCGCTTGAAGATCATGTCGTACCGCCAGCCAACACCGATTATATTCTCGGCAAGGTCGGTTCAGAACACGCGTTCAAGCACGAACTCCATAATTCCTATCACATCGCTTCCATGGACCATGAATTGGATTTTATCGTCGCCAAATCTATTGAATGGATCGAACAGTCGAGTGTTTTGCCGACAGGACGGCAAGCGTAAACCAAATCGAATTTCAACGTCATGTAAATAAATTCAATTTCTTCAAAATAATGTTGACAAGCTGGATCAAGGGCCGTAACATGAACTTTACAATTTAATCATCTTATCGAGATTGACTGAGGGACTGGCCCTGAGACGTCAAAGCAGCAGACCGCAATGCGGCACTGTGCTAATTCCTTGTACCGCGAGTACAGAGATAAGAGAGGCGATCGAACGTATGAAACCACTCCTCTTCTTGTCGAAAAGAAGAAGGGGTTTTTTTATTACGTTAAAACCAAGTAAACAGGTAAGATAAATTATTTTTAGCGAAGGAGGTGCCTTCAGTGGACAAATGGTTTTCGAAATCCCGTCGGAGCTTGAGCGGCAGATTGGCGCATCAACACTTCGACGCTTCATTGAAAATCTGGGAACTTGGATAGGCTTTTAAGCAGTTGCATACATACTCGAAGCATCATTATTTTTTAAATCATAAGGAGGAACATCGTGAAGAATATCATCTTTTTAGTTATCACGTTAATTGCACTTATCGGATTGGCCGGTTGTTCCGGCAGTGAAGCAAGCCCATCAGATTCAGGCGCAGCTTCAGAACCTGTAGAAGGCGGAGAATTGAATGTGGCGATCGGCGCAGATCCGAACACGCTCGATTGGATGTATACAGGGGAAAGTGCCGCTCGCAAAATCGGCTGGCATATTTATGAAGGCTTGTTTGCCTTGAACCAGGATTTTGAAGCGGCACCGCTGCTCGCAGAAGATTATGAAGTGAGTGAAGACGGAAAAACCTACACGATTGCTTTGCGTGAAGGCGTAACTTTCCATAACGGGGAACCAGTAACGGCAGAAGATGCCAAAGCGTCCATCGAACGTTGGCTGAAAGTGTCATCTGTCGGCAAGATCACCAACGACCACGTTGAGTCCGTGGAAGCAGACGGTTTGCAGTTAACCATTCAATTGAACAAAGCCTATAGCTCTTTACTTTCCGACTTGGCTGCCCCAAAATCGGCTGCCGTCATCTTGCCGAAAGAGGTCGCTGAAGCGGCCGGCGAAAAGCCGCTCGACCATGACCAGTATATCGGCACCGGGCCTTTCCAGTTTGATTCGTGGAAGCGCGGCGATGAAATCGTACTTTCCAAATACGACGACTATGCATCCAGAACCGATGAGACAAGCGGTTTGACGGGAGAGAAAAAAGCGTATGTGGATTCGGTCCATTTCAAGATCGTCAAAGACCCTCAAGTGGTGGTTAATGGCTTGAAAACCGGGCTTTACGATTTCGGCGATGAAGTGCCGCTCGATTTGTACGAAGTGATTGAAAGCACGCCGAATATCGAAGCAGGCACCGCCACTAACGGCTATACAGTGTTGACGCCGGATAAATCGGAAGCGCCTTTCGATGACCTGCAAGTGCGCCAGGCATTGAACGCGGCGCTCGATAAAGAAGCAATTGCCAAAGCGACATACGGAAACGAGGAATTTTACGAATTGGACGGCGCTTTGTTCACGCCGAACCAAACCGCACTATATTCGGAAGAAAACACAGACGGCTTCCTGTCCTATGATGTGGAGGAAGCGAAACGCTTATTGGCAGAAAGCAGCTACGACGGCGAACCGATCAAAATCATCTTCTCAAGCGATTCCAACGACTATAAGAAAATTGCCGAGATCGCTGAACAGCAGCTTGAAGCAGCCGGCTTTGCGGTCGAGCTGGAATCCTATGAATGGGCAACATACCTTGAGAAATGGGGAGAGGCTTCCAATTGGGATCTAGTGGTCGTTGGATGGTCCCCGTTCTTCTCGCCGAACCAGGCAGGCATGTTGAGCCAGGATTCGAACAGCAGCGGCTGGTACAACAGTGAGAAATGGCAGGAGCAAATCGCCAAGTGGGCACAAGCGGAATCCGAGGAAGAGCGACAGCAGATCCTCGCCGGCTTGAACGAAACGCTCTATGAAGAATTGCCGTTTGAAAAAGTGACGAACATCTCGAACTTGAATGCGCGCACAACCGATATCCACGACTATAGCGAATGGTACGGCCCGCGCTTCTGGAATACGTATAAAACCAATTAACGACGAGCCATCAAACAGGATAATTAAGAGAAGAAAATCGTCAGGAACGATGCTGGCGATTTTCTTCCTTTTATGGAGAAGGGGGAACACGCAATGCTGAACTACACGATTCGCCGGTTGTTATCGGTGATTCCCGTCATGCTGGTCGTCAGTGTCATCGTCTTTATGATCGTTCATCTGACGCCCGGCAACCCGGCGTTCCTCATTTTAGGGGAGGACAGTTCACCGGAAGCGATTGCTGATTTGGAGCGTGAACTGGGCTTGGACCAAGCGCTGTACGTCCAATTTTTCAATTGGTTTTCACAAGTCATCACGGGGGATCTCGGAACTTCCGTTTACTCTTCGCAATCGGTGACCTCGCTGATCGCTGAGAACTTCGGGCCGACCTTCAGCCTGATGGCGCTATCGACGGTGATTTTGCTCGCCATTGCCATTCCGGTGGCGATCCTCATCGTCGCGCTGCGCAAGACCGTCTTGGATCCGATTTTCACATCGGTTTCCTTGTTCGGTGTATCTGTCCCGGAATTCTGGCTCGCGACGCTATTGGTGCTTGGCTTCGGCGTCGCGCTGCCGATCTTTCCGGTAGCTGGCTATGTGCCGTTTGCGGAAGGGGCGGATGCGTGGCTTCACCATATCCTCTTGCCGTCGTTTGTGCTGGCGATCGTCGAAGTGGGTATCATCGCCCGGATGCTGCGCGACAGCATGCTCGATTCGGTCAATCAGGATTACATCAAAACGGCGCGCGCGAAAGGTGTCAAGGAACGCGAAGTATTGATGCGCCATGTCTTCGTCAATGCCTTGATCCCAACGACCACAGTGCTCGGCGCTACGGTGGCCGGCTTGCTCGGGGGCACGGTCATCATCGAGACTTTGTTCACGATTCCGGGCATCGGCCAGCTCTTGGTCGATTCCATCCATCGCCGCGATTACCCTGTCGTACAGGGAATTGTCCTGTTCATTGCCGGCATTTATGTGTTCGTCAATCTGTTAGTGGATTTGCTCTATACATTCCTCGATCCGCGGATCCGCTATGATTGAACATTTGGAAGGAGACAAAACCGATGCTTACTAAGAAAACGAATCTATTGGCACTCGCCATGCTGGTACTTGTCGCGCTTGCAGCGATCACCGCCAGTTCCTGGCTGCCGTTTTCGCCAGCCGCGATTTCCCCGGAACAGCGCTTGACCGGCCCATCATCAGCGCATTGGTTCGGCACTGACGATTTCGGGCGCGACATTTTCTCGCGGACCATCGTCGCCGCTCGGGTTTCTTTGTCTGTCGGCGTCGTCGTTGCGGTGCTATCGACGGTCATCGGCACCGTGATTGGCTTAATCTCCGGCTATTTCCACAAAGTGGATTTTGTGCTGATGCGAATCATTGACGGCTTTCTGGCATTTCCGGCGCTAATCCTTGCGCTTGCGCTGGTCGCGGCACTTGGCGGCAGCATCACCAATATCATCATCGCTCTGACACTGGCATTTTTCCCGGTCATGGCGAGAGTCGTCCGCTCGGCGACGCTGCAAGTGAAAAACCAATCCTATATCGAAGCGGCACAGACGACCGGATCGAGCCATGCGGTAATTATTTTTAAATACATATTGCCGAATATTTTGTCCCCGGTCATCGTCCAAAGCACCTTCATTTTCGCGAAAGCCATTTTAGCGGAAGCGGCTCTCAGCTTTCTTGGCGTAGGGGTCAACCCGTCCACACCGACTTGGGGCAATATGCTGCAGGAAGCACAGATTTACGTGACCATCGCGCCTTGGTATTCCATTTTCCCGGGCCTTGCGATTGTCATCACCGTTCTGGCTTTGAACTTGCTCGGCGATGGGCTAAGAGACAGTTTTAATCCACATCAAGCGAAACGCAAGCGCAAAACGAAGCTTGCCTGAAAGGGGTATTCGAATGCTGCAAGTAGATAATCTTCATGTCCATCTCGATACACCGGGCGGCCTCGTGAAAGCGGTCGACGGCGTGTCCTTCTCCATCCAAAAAGGAGAGACCATCGGCATCGTTGGGGAGTCGGGGAGCGGCAAAAGCGTGCTCGCCCATTCCTTGATGAAGCTCAACCCGGAACCGCCTGCACTATATCCGGAAGGCACGATCTATTTTGAAGGCCAGCCGGTATTGGAGATGGGCAAGACGGAACTGAGAAAACTGCGGGGCAATGACATCGCCATGATTTTTCAGGATCCGATGTCGAGTTTGAATCCCGTATCCAAAATCGGTAAGCAATTGATCGAAGCCATTCAAGCGCATCAAAAACGGCCGAAACAGCAAGCACGCGAAAAAGCGATTGAGTTATTGGAAGACGTCGGCATTGCCGATGCCAAAGCGCGCATGAACAGCTACCCGCATCAATTTTCGGGTGGAATGCGCCAGCGTGTCTTGATCGCCATGGCGCTTGCTTCCAATCCGAAACTATTGATTGCGGATGAGCCGACGACGGCGCTGGATGTCACGATACAGGCGCAAGTTTTGGATTTGCTGAAGGGCATACAGGAAAAATACGGCACGGCCATTCTCGTCATCACCCACGATCTCGGCGTCGTGGCTCATTTAGCTGACCGCATCTTGGTCATGTATGCCGGGAAAATCGTTGAATCGGGAAGTGCTGAAGATATCTTCTATAGAACGTCGATGCCGTATACGTGGTCGCTCTTGCGTTCGGTCCCGGTCATTCGGGAAGGCGGCCCAGAGCGACTCATCCCGATCGACGGGCAGCCGCCGAGTTTGATCGACCGGCCGGCAGGATGCGCGTTCGAACCGAGATGCCCGTTCGCACGGGACGCATGCCGGCAAGTTGATCCGCCGCTGGAGCGTCGCGAAGACACTCATTCGGCAGCGTGCATTCTCTCAAGCAATGAATTCGAAGAACGGAAAAACCAATTGGAAGAGGTGCTGACAACATGAGCGCATTATTGGATATCAAAGGGCTGCATGTCCATTTCCCCGTCAAAAAAGGCTTGTTGCAGCGCGAAAAAAGCTACGTCAAAGCGCTTAACGGCATCGACCTCCAAGTCCGAAAAGGCGAGACGCTCGGCATCGTCGGCGAATCGGGCTGCGGGAAAAGCACACTCGCGAGAAGCATCGTCGGCCTGCAACAACCGACCTCGGGAGAAATCCTGTTCCACGGAAAAGATTACGCCGAAGCCAGCGCCAAAGAACTTCATGGCATGCGGCGCAATGTCCAAATGATTTTCCAGGATCCCTACACCAGTTTGAATCCGCGCATGAAGATCGGAGACAGTGTCGCGGCGCCGTTGAAAGCCTATAAAAAAACCGAGCGGCTGGAATCGAGGGTCAAGGAATTGCTCGAACTGGTCGGGTTGAACCCGGACACGCATTACGATAAACTGCCGCATGAGTTTTCAGGCGGCCAGCGGCAACGTGTCGGCATAGCGCGCGCCCTGGCCCTGGAGCCTGAGCTGCTGATTTGTGATGAGCCCGTCAGTGCACTGGATGTTTCGGTGCAGGCCCAAGTCATCAATTTGCTTCAGGATCTGCAGAAGCAATTGGGCTTGACCTATGTTTTCATCGCGCATGACTTGTCCGTCATCAATCATTTGGCTGACCGGGTGGCGGTCATGTATTTAGGAAAAGTGATGGAGAAATCGGAACGGGGCGCGTTCCATACGAAAGTCCAGCATCCGTATACGCAATCCTTGCTGTCGGCAGTGCCGGTCCCAGACCCGCTGCTCGAGCGCGGAAGGGAGCGCATCGTCTTGAAAGGCGAGTTGCCGTCACCCGCCAACCCGCCGAGCGGCTGCGTGTTCCATACGAGATGCCCGATGGCTACCGAACGCTGCAAAACGGAAGTGCCGGCGCTCGAACCGAGAGGGCTCTCGGGCCAGGAAGTCGCCTGTTTTTATCCGCTTGTCGAAGCACAGCCGCTCGATGCGGCGAAAGATCCGCTATATGTATAGAAGAAAAAGCATCCTTCCCGGCACAAGCGCTAAGAAGGATGCTTTTTTCGGTGGAGATGCCAGCATTTTTTGCCAAGGTTGAGCCCTCATAAAGTTCTACCTAAAAAAGGTAGAAATATCTACCTAACAAAAGTAGAAACATCTACCCAACAAAGGTGGAAACATGCGAGAAGCTTTTACTCATCCAATAAGCGCCCATTGTCGTGCCATTGCCCGTACATGTTATTGGCGCGTGTGTTCTCAACGAATTTCTCCAGCCGCTTGTCGAATAGTGCGCGGTCATAGTTTTTATAGCCTTGGATATTGTCGATCCGGATCCGGCGATATAGTTCAGGGAAGTTCAAGAAGTTTTCGTAGACTTGCGGGTCTTGCTTCAAAGCGGATTCGATTTCTTCGTCGATCGAAAAAGACTCGGGCCGCATATCAGGGAGCACGCGGCGCCCTTGTTCAGTCATCAAGCCCAATTTCTCCAGCCTCCTAACACGCTCTTTGTTCAATTCGGTCCAATTGCTCTTTTTCCGGCGCGGTGAAAACCGCTGCGCCAATTCCTTGCTGTCGGTCTTTTTCGTGATGCCGTCAATCCAGCCAAAGCATAAGGCCTCTTCCACGGCATCCAAATAAGAAATCCCTTCCGGCCGTTCTTTGGTCCCGATTAGCACCCAGCAAAATTTCGCTGAAGCTGAATGTTCCTCCAGCCATTCCCTCAATTCCTGCCTAGAGCTTGCGCGAAGCAAATATTCAATTTCCACTTGGCATGGCTCCTTTCTCAATTGGCTGTTCGGTTATCATTTCTCCCTCAATTTTACTCCTTTCACAAAATAGAAAGGGTATTCAAAAGATATGAAGAAACATAGGGATAAAGTTTTAATTCACGGCAATCATCGAAAAGAGGGGAGGAAGAAATCATGGTAAGGGAAGAGCGAATAAAAAATGAGCGCGGGCTGAATCCATTCACGGATATATGGCTGCGTACGCGTGAAACTGTCCGGTTCGTCATTGAACAAAAATCATTCAAGTTCATCATACTGCTCATCGTCCTCACAGGCTTTGCTTCCGGCTTGATCGGGATGATGAACGAACGAAGCTCTGAAATGGCGCCTTGGGCAGCGATTCTGCAGGCATTGGTGACCGGGCCGATCGGCAGTGCGTTCGGTTATTTTCTCGGCGCTGCGGTCCTGGTGCTTGTCGGCCGATTGTTTAAGGGAACGGCGACCTATCAGGACATGTTCAAGGCACTGGCCACAGCCCAAATTCCGCAGATCTGGCTATTGCCGCTGTTGATCATCTGGCTACTGGCATCACCGGACACATTCCTGGCCGATCGCACGGACGTGGAAGGGAGCCCGATTGTTGCCATCATGTCCATCGTCATGGCGGTCGTCTCCATCTGAACATTCATCATCGTCTGCAAGGCGGTAGGCGAAGCGCACCAGGTGTCGTCCTGGAAAGGATTTTTCATCGTCGTGCTGCCGGGCATCCTCATTACCATCATCGTTTTGATTCTCGTTTTTGTGCTGTTCGCGTCATTCTTCAATGAACTTTTCTAGCAATTGGGGACCGGAAGTATTTATATAGGAAAGAACTTGGATAACTCTTTCTGTATTAAAAAGGGCAGAAAAGATTTGCCCTTAATTTCAGTCAAATTGCTGTTCAGTTCGGTTCTAGTTTAGTATAATTCTAATGTAAGAATCATTATATGAAATTAGCAACACCCTGTAACACAAGTGTTGGGCAGAAGTTTACCTTTTTTTATTATCAATTGGGAGGTTTTTAGAAGATGGATAACAACGAACAAAAGCGTCACACAGCTGCATCCGATGCACAATGCCCATTCACGGGCGCCGGCGGGCAACAGCCGACTGACCAAACGGGCGGACACCAGGACAGCGCCATCACGACTTCAAATAAACCAGGCAAAACGCAAAATAAAGACTGGTGGCCGAATATGCTGAATTCGAATATTCTGCACCAGCATGACACGAAATCGAACCCTCTGGGGGTTGAATTCGACTATAAAGCGGAATTCGAAAAATTGGATTACGAGGCATTGAAACAAGATCTTCGTGATTTGATGACCAACAGCCAGGAATGGTGGCCGGCGGATTATGGCCATTACGGCGGATTGTTCATCCGCATGTCTTGGCACGCGGCAGGTACTTACCGGACAACGGATGGCCGCGGGGGCGGTTCTACCGGCAACCAGCGTTTCGCGCCGCTTAACAGCTGGCCGGATAACGTCAACTTGGACAAAGCGCGCCGTTTGCTTTGGCCGATCAAGAAAAAATACGGAAACAAAATCTCATGGGCTGACTTGCTCGTTCTGACGGGCAACGTGGCACTTGAATCGATGGGCTTCAAGACTTTCGGTTTCGGTGCAGGCCGCGAAGATATCTGGGCGCCTGAAGAAGACGTCTATTGGGGCAACGAAAAAGAATGGCTTGCGGACAACCGCTATTCCGGCGACCGCGAACTGGAAAACCCGCTCGCAGCCGTACAAATGGGCTTGATCTACGTAAACCCTGAAGGGCCGAACGGAAAACCGGATCCGCTTGCAAGTGCAGTGGATATCCGCGAGACGTTCGCGCGCATGGGGATGAACGATGAGGAAACAGTTGCTTTGATCGCTGGCGGCCACACCTTCGGTAAAGCGCACGGTGCTGGAGACCCATCAAACGTAGGCGACGATCCGGAAGCGGCCGTCATGGAAAACATGGGACTGGGCTGGAAGAGTTCATACGGCTCCGGAAAAGGCCGCGACACGATCTCAAGCGGTATCGAAGGCGCATGGACAGCCAATCCGACACAATGGGACAACGGCTACTATGAGCAGTTGTTCGAATACGAGTGGGAATTGACGAAATCCCCTGCCGGCGCTTACCAATGGACAGCGGTAGACCTGTCTGAAGGCCAGATGGCACCGGATGCGGAAGATCCGTCCATCAAAGTGAAGACGATGATGACGACTGCCGATATGGCGCTTCGCATGGATCCGGAATACGAAAAAATTTCACGCCGTTACTATGAAAACATGGATGAGTTCCAAGATGCGTTCGCGCGCGCTTGGTATAAGCTTCTTCACCGCGACATGGGGCCGAAAGTCCGCTACTGGGGACCGGAAGTGCCGGAAGAAGAGTTGATCTGGCAAGATCCTGTACCGGCTGCGCCTGGAACATTGACAGACAAGGAATTGGATGAACTGAAAGCGAAGATCCTGGAAAGCGGCATCAACCCGCAGCAGCTCGTCAAAGCAGCCTGGGCTTCCGCAAGCACTTTCCGCGGTTCCGACAAGCGTGGCGGCGCAAACGGTGCACGTATCCGCTTTGCACCTCAGTGCAGCTGGGATGCCAACGAGCCGGCGGAACTCGAAAAAGTGCTCAGCTTCTACGAAGAATTGAAAGCCAGCACAGGCGATAAAGTAAGCATCGCCGACTTGATCGTCCTCGGCGGTAATGTGGCGATCGAACAAGCGGTCAAAGCAGCCGGTTTCGATATCGACGTTCCATTCACACAAGGCCGCGGAGACGCGCTCGAAGAGCAAACCGATGCTGAGAGCTTCAAAGTGCTTGAGCCGCTATCCGACGGTTTCAGAAACTACCATAAGAAAGAATACGCAACAAGCCCGGAAGAAATGTTGTTGGATAAAGCACAATTGCTTGGCCTGACAGCTCCGGAAATGACCGTTCTTGTCGGCGGCATGCGCGCGCTTGGCGCAAACCACGAAGGTTCTACAGCAGGCGTCTTGACTGACAACGTCGGCGTCTTGACCAACGACTTCTTCACGAAGCTATTGGACATGGACATCGAGTGGGCACCGGTCGAGTTCAATAAATACGAAGGCAAAAACCGTGCAACTGGCGAATCCGCCGGCACTGCAACGCGCATTGACCTCGTATTCGGCTCGAACTCCATCCTGCGTGCGATTTCTGAAGTCTACGCACAAGACGACAACAAAGAAAAGTTCGTCCGCGACTTCATCAAAGCATGGAACAAAGTGATGAACGCCGATCGCTACGATCTGCAGAACTAAATGAGACACCGACCGGCCAGCACCTTGCTGGCCGGTTTTTTGTGTCTTTATTCGCCTGGCAGAATAGATTTCAGAAAAATGTAATTTCTTGTTGGGTTTAATGATAAACTGGAAAATAAGAGCCATCATGTCGAGAACTATAAGAGTGCGTATTCGGTTGAAACGCGAGTTGCTGCAGTGCAAATTGAATGAGGAGCGAGGAAGGAAAATGATCCAGTTAAAAGAAGTCGACCGCCATAATTTTTTCGATGTCATCGGTTTGACAGTGGCAGAACACCAAAAGACCTTTGTGGCAACGAACGTCTTTTCCTTGGCACAGGCGAAAGCCTATCCCGAATGTATATGTTCAGCCGTCTACCATGACGATGAACTCGTCGGATTCACGATGCATTGCCTGGACCCCGATGACCAGGAGTATTGGATTTACCGCTTGATGATAGATGCCAATCACCAGGTAAAAGGCTATGGAAAGGCGGCGATGGAACGGCTCATCGCCGAGCTCCAGCAAGATGGGAGCCGTCACGTGATCTACCTCAGTTTTGAACCGGACAATGAAGGAGCCAGAAAACTATACGAAAAGCTTGGCTTTGTGCCAGACGGTCGCATCATCGACGGGGAAATCGTCTATAAACTGGTTTATTGAAAAACGCCCGTTGCATCAAGTGATGCAGCGGGCGTTTTTGATGTGAAAAGGAGAAAGATAGTTCCTATTGGTAAGTTGAGGAGATAATGGGTGTATCTTCTTGCGATAAAGTCATAGCTATTTATTTGCCGGAGCGGGTTGCGATATGGTCCTCGATGTCCACATCCGTCGGTTCTGTTTTCATGTAGTATTTACCTTTTGTCAAAGCCGCCAGCACCACTGTCAGAATTGCAGCGAGCACAGCGGCGAAGAAAGCCGCAGTATTTTGCAGGAATGGCCCTATATAGCCGAGTGCCGCAAACGTGCCGAGGCCGCTCGAGATGACCAGCGCTACAACGCCTACGGGATTCCATCTATACAGGTATTCCTGGCGGGCTTCATAGAACAAGGGCCCGATCTTCAACCATTTCTTGACGATCATGGCATCCGCGACGATGACAGCTGCCCAGGCGAGCAAAAAGACACCCTGGAAGGTCATCGCAGTGCCAAGATGGTCGACAATGCCGCCGAGCATCAAGGCAATGGCGGACAAGGCCGTGACGACGATCCAGAACCGTCTGCCAGGTGTAAAGTTGAAAATATTCTCGAAAAAGTTCGATAGCGACAAGGAACCGCTGTAAATGTTCGTGATATTGATACGCAGCTGCGTAAGCAAAGTGAACATGACCCCGCCGAAGCCAAGCAATAGCACGATATAGACGCCCGGATTGGATTCACCAAGGCGCACGCCGAACCAGATGCCAAGGCCGCCCATGACGCCAAAGCAGAAAATCTGTGGAATTAAGCCGATCATGACCGAGCCAAGTTTAACGTCTTTCGGTTTCAAAAAGCGGGCATAATCCGAGGCAAGCAGGGCCGTCAAGCCCATGATGCCGTGCTGCATGCCGATGCACAGTAATAATGCCGCACCGCCTACTTGGACGCCTTCCGGCAAATAAGTCCAGAATGCGCTGTCATAGCCCGACGGCGTATTGAAGGTTACGATGATGGTGACCAGGAGGAACACCAGGAAAATCGGCAAAGACCATTTTTGCAGTTTGTCTAATTGTTTGATGCCAAACCAATTGAGTGGAATGACCAGAAGCCCAAAAAAGATAATAAGCGCCCATTCGGGATAGAGGGGAAGAACGTATGGACTGCAGCGACCAGGATCAGGCCTTCGAATGCGCAGTACATGATAAAGTTTGATGCGTAGATTAAGGAGGTTAAAGAGGCTCCGATATAACCAAATCCACCACTTCTGGATAATAGATTGACATTCATCCCTGATTTTGCCGACAGATAGGCAATAACCGTCCCGAGAATCCCTGCAACAATAATCGCGTAAACAGCGGAAATAATGGCGTTCACAGCCCCGAATTGAAGGGCCATAACACTGCCGGTCTGGAAGTAGAATATAGCAGTCGCGATTCCGAACGTGATGTTGGTGATGCTGAGCCAGCCCATCTTCCGTTCTTCGCGGGGCACGCGGTCCAAGGAATAATCATCTTGCCCTTCTGCGTGTTCTTGTACATTTGAGTCCATGGCTTCGTCTATAGTAGTAATCATTTCTTTTGTGATATCAATCATCTCCTATATATCCTCATTATCACTCCTGCCCATTTTTATTCTTTCTGCCACAATTTTCACTATTTAAGCATAACAAAGAATTAAGTGAATTTGTTCGCGATATGCTGATTTTTAATATTTTATTAGTAAATTTCTTTTATTTTCAGGTATTTAAGCTATAACACTATAGAAAATAAGGATGATTTATTAGGAGACAGCCAGCAGCAAGGCGTGAAAAAAGTGAATCCTTTAACGACGATTTGCCGTAAATAAAGGAAATCAGGCTTAAATAGCCAACTCAATATACAAGACATATATGCGGTGAAAAGAAATGGAGGAAAAGATCTATGGCACAGCCTCAAGAGTTTCTATCCGATGAACAGCGGCGAACTTTGCTCGAAATCCTAAAACAGCGCTTTGAAGAAAACGAACAGCGTCACGAAAAGATGGGCTGGGACAATGTCCTCCTGAAGCTGGATGAAAACCCGGAGAAACTTTTCGTGTTGCATAAGATGGAGGAGACCGGCGGCGAACCAGATGTCATCGGCTATGAAGCGGAGACCGGCATGTTCTTGTTTTGCGATTGTTCAAAGGAAAGCCCCGCAGGCCGCAGGAGCCTTTGCTATGACCGGGCAGCGCTTGAATCGCGTAAAAAGAACAAGCCTGAAAGTTCAGCGGTCGACAGGGCGGCTGAGATCGGCATTGAATTATTGACAGAAGAACAGTATAGGCTGCTACAGACCTTGGGGGAGTTCGATTTGAAGACGTCGAGCTGGCTTGAGACGCCCCAGGAAATCCGGGAGCGCGGCGGGGCGATTTTTGGTGATTGCAGGTATGGGCAAGTGTTTGTCTACCATAACGGGGCGGATTCCTATTATGCGGCAAGAGGCTTCCGGGGCATATTGAAAGTTTAGAAGGCCATGAATGTTTCACGTGGAACAGGAATTTTGAAAGAGCGGAAAGAGAAAGGGGAGCGAGAATGAAACAACTCTTCATTAAACAGAAAGTGTTCAGCTTGAGCGAAAAATTCACCGTGAAAGATGAACAGGAAAGAGATCGTTATTTTGTGGAAGGCAGCTTTTTGAAAATCCCGAAGACCTTTTCGATCTTGGACGCGGGAAATCAGGAAATCGGCGTGATCACAAAAAAGACTTTCAGTTTTCTACCGACCTTTTTTGTGGAAGTGGACGGGCGAGATGCGGTCATGATCAAAAAAGAGTTCACTTTCTTGAAGCCTCGCTATGCTATCGAGGCGGAAGACATCGATGTGCAGGGAAATTGGTGGGAAATGACTTTTGATATCCTTCAGCACGGGCAAGTCATCGGTTCGGTCAGTAAGCAATGGCTCAGCTGGGGGGACACTTATCAAGTAGATATCCTGGATGAAACGAAAGAACATCTCATCATTTCGCTCGTCGTGGCGATTGATTGCGTAAAAGCTGACCAAGCCGCTGCCGCTTCCAGCTGATGGCCGACTATAATGATTAAGTTGATAATAGCTTACGACACTCACTCTATAGGTGGGTGTTTTTTTAATGCATATTAATAAAAATCTGAAAAAATAGATTTGATAATTAATTCCAATAAATTTATACTTAGAGCTATCTTCCTTTCTCTAAAACTTTACCATGCTAGAGAAAGAGAGCGAAAAGGAGGCGGAAGCCGGTTGGAGAAGAAAATTCGTAACTTATTTTATTTTTTCATCGCATTCGGAATTGTATTATTGGCTGGATGTTCAAGTGACAACGCACAAGACGAGGCCGGCACTGCATCGGAAGACGAGAAAAGCGGCGGGACCTTGGTTTATGGGCGCGGCGCCGACTCGGTCAGTTTGGACCCGATCAATGTGACAGATGGCGAATCGATCCGGGTCACGCACAATATATATGAAACACTTTTGGAGTATGATCACAATCTGGAGCTTCAGCCGAAACTGGCGACAGAATACAGCTCGAGCGAAGACGGCTTGACTTGGACATTCCAGCTGCGTGAAGGTGTGAAGTTCCATGACGGCACCGATTTTAACGCAGATGCGGTCGTCTTTAACTTCGAGCGCTGGATGGACCCGGAAAACCCATACCATGAAGGGGATTTCCCTTATTATCCATTCCTGTACGGCGGATTTAAAGGGGACGACAACCACTTGATCGAATCGGTGACGGCGACAGGCGAACACGAACTGGAAATCGTGTTGAAGCGAAAAACTGCGCCATTCCTCAGCTATTTGGCGATTTCCATGTTCGGGATTGCAAGCCCTGCAGCAATCGAACAATACGGGGCAGGCATCGGGGAGAACCCGGTCGGCACAGGGCCGTTCAAATTCGAGGAATGGAACCGCAACAATACCATCACGCTGTCCAAGAACGAGGAGTATTGGATGGATGGCAAGCCTTATCTTGACCAAGTCATTTACCAAGTCATCCCAGAGAACTCTGCACGCCTGAATGCCCTGCAGACAGGGGAAATCGATATTTTGGATGGGATGAACGCAAGCGATACAGGGATTGTCGAAAACACGGACGGCATCGAGTTGATCAAGCGCCCAAGTTTCAACATCGGCTATATGGCATTCAATATGGAAAAAGAGCCATTTGACGATCCTTTGGTGCGCAAGGCCATCAATATGGCGATCGATAAAGAAGAAATCGTCGATGCCTTCTATAACGGATTGGCTGACCCGGCGACGAGTCCGTTGCCACCGTCTCTCTGGAGCCATGACGAGTCACTGGAGAAATACGATTACAATGTGGAAGAAGCGAAGAAGTTGTTGGCGGAAGCCGGCTTCGAGGACGGTTTTACGACGGAATTGCACACGATGAGCAACCCGCGCCCTTATTTGCCGGAACCGATGAAAATTGCGGAAGCGATCCAATCGGACTTGGCGGAAATCGGCATCACGGCAGAAATCGTGTCGTCTGAATGGGCGACTTATTTGGAAGACACGAAGAACGGCAAGCACAGCATGGCGATGTACGGCTGGACGGGTGTCATGGCAGATCCGGACAACTTCCTCTATCCGAACCTCAGCAAAACGAACGCCGAAGTGCCGGCACAAAACATCGCGTTCTATAAGAGCGACGAATTCACGTCCTTGATTACGGAAGCGCGTGAAACGATCGACCAGGACAAGCGGACAGAGCTGTACCAGGAAGCCCAGCAATTGTTCCAGGAAGACGCCCCGTGGGTGATGCTCGCCTATACGACACCGCCTTTGGCACAGAGCGATTATGTGGAAGATTACAATCCGCATCCGATGAGCAACGATTTAATGACCGATGTGTATCTATCAAACTAAGTAGCTGGAGTTGAACCGTTTTGTATAAAGTATTGAAGGAGTTATGTGGATTGGTGGGGCCAAGCGGCTTCGAACAAGATGTACAACGCTATATAAAGAATGAAATAGAAGGGAAAGTGGCATCTTGCGAAGTGGATCCGCTCGGCAACATCATCGCGACGATTCCCGCAACGGATGCTTCCTTGCCGTCGATTCTGCTTGCTGCGCATTCAGATGAAATCGGCTTTATAGTGAAAAAGGTCGAACCGAATGGCACGCTGCGCTTTGAACAGCTCGGCGGTTTCGACAACCGCACCTTGCTGGCCCAGCCGGTAACGATCAAAGGCAATCACGGTTATATTCAAGGCGTGATCGGAACGCTCGCTGTCCATTACGTGAAATGGGACGACCCGAAGCGCATCGCTTCGCACCGGGATTTGTATATCGATATCGGGGCGGCTTCGCCTGAAGAAGTCGCGCAAATGGGCGTCCGGGTCGGCCAGCCGGTCAGCTACGGCAGCGAATTGAAGCTGATCGGCGATGCCAAGCAAAACCGCGTCGTCGGAAAAGCCCTGGATGACCGGGCAGGCTGTGCCGTCTTATTGGAGTTGATCGAGCAATTTCATCAACAAGACGGTTTGGCGCATGGCGATATCCATTTCGCATTCACTGTGCAGGAAGAAGTCGGGCTTCGCGGCGCTTCCGTCTTGAGCGCGAATTTGCAGCCGGATTTCGCCTTGGCGATCGATACGACACCGACCAGCGACACGAACGATGTCCTCATGACCGGCACCCGGAAACTGGGCGCTGGGCCGTGCATCAAGATTACGGATAAATCCTTGATCTCGCATCCTTTGGTGACGGGGCTATTGGAGAAAGTGGCCACCGAGCAAGCGATTCCGTATCAACAGGAAATCTTTATGGGCATCGGCACAGATGCAGGAGCGATCCATATGACCCATAAAGGCGTCTCGTCCGGCGTCATCTCGATTCCGTCCCGTTATACGCACACGCCGATCGAAATCGTTGATCTGGAGGATTTGGATCACACCGTCGACTTGATGAAACATTTTATTTTGTCGTCGAATGAATTAAACGGAAAAAGCTTCTTGGATACTTAATCAGATTTCCAAAACGCCTTTTGCTTGCGAACCTTCGGGGACGTGAGGGAAAAGGCGTTTTCCTTTCGGGAAAGGCCATGAGTTTCAAATGGGTTTCCTCAAATTCCAGAAAATTGAAACTTCCTGACGGTTATTTCGTATGATTAATAAAGGAGATGGCCGATATGCAGAAGGGAGCAAAAAAATTAAAGTTGGGCCTGGCGGCTTTGGCCGTGCTCATGGCAGTATTCGTTGTTTCAGGCTGTGCGCATGCGAAAGCGGACGATCCGAAAATCCAGACGATTGAGCGCGTATTGGAGCTGCAATTCAACGGGCCGGACAAGGAGTTTCTGAAAGTGATGTGGAATCCTGCGAACAAACAAATCATTGACGGCGTTGAAGTGAACGAGGCATTCGACCAGCTGGTGGAGGACCAGTACGGGCCGTATTTCACCGACAAGGAGTTGGACCAGTTCATACGGGTGTTCGGTACCTATTTTCCGGGGCTGGCCGATATTTATGGCTATGAGCTGCGCCTGGAAGACGCAGACATCGAGGTAAGCGAAACGGTGGCGGATCGTTACGTGTTTACGGCAGAAGTGGCGTTTCAGAAAAGAGGCGGGAAAGAACAGCGTGCCGAAGTGGAAGGCTTCGTCCTGTTTTCGGGCATACAGGAAGGCAAAATCGGCAAGTTCACCTACACAAGTGACCAAGGGTTATCGGAACGATTGAGGCAATGACAAACCCAAAGCGGGAGGGCTGGGCGATGTTGAATAAAGCACCGGAATGCCAAGTATGCGGTAAGGAAATCGAAGGTGATGAAGTAGTACATATCCAAATGCGCTACCCGAAACGTAAAGGGTTCGCGGAGGTCAAAGCGTATTTAAAACTGGAGGGCAAGTTTACGTGTGATGTGTGCGCTAAAAGCAAAACATAACGAAAGCCCCCGTCCGAACGGCTTCCGGGGGGTAATGGAAGGCCGTTCGGACGGGGGCTTTCATATACCTAATTTCCGGCAAGGAAGCCTTCTTCAAAGATGCCGAGCAAATAGTCAAGAGTGATGGGATCGCTATACGTCGAAGCTTTCGTATTGATTTCAATGACGCGCTCTTCGCTTACGGCCGGGACATTGTTCCAGACTTCGGTTTCCATGAAAGAGTTGTCGACATCCGGGTTTTTGCTGAGGACGACGTAATCCCCTGCAAATTCAGGCAATACCTCGAGCGAGAAGGTGTGCACGCCCGCTTCAAGTGCCAGTTCCTCGACTTTTTCAGGCATATTCAAGCCCATTTCCTGATAGAGGATTTCGGTGCCGCGTGCATAATTATCACCGAATACATAGAATTCCTTATTGCCGGTTTCGATGACAGAAACAGTCGAGTCTTCACCGATGTTGGCGCGGATTTCTTCCCCGGCAGCTTGTGCGCGGCTTTGGAAATCAGCGACCCAATCCGTCGCTTCCTGTTCTTTATTGAGCAATTTGCCGATTTCGACTTGCTGCTTCAAATAGTCGAGCTTGCCCCACGTGAAGGCGACGGTCGGTGCGATTTCGCTCATCTTGTCGAGGTTTTTCATGTGGGTGCCCGCAATGATGAGGTCCGGATCCAATTCGATGATTTTCTCCAGATTGTCTTCCGTGACGATTTCGACGCCGGACAGCATATCTTCAAACAGCGGGTTGGCATTGGTCCATTCGTCGATGCCGACGATATTGCCTTCAAGCGCCAAGACATTCGGCCCGTTCGTCAAAGCAATGATGCGCTGCGGGTCTGTCGGCACTTCGACAGCACCTGTTTCCGATTCGTATGTAAATGTTTCTGCTGCTGCGTCTTGTTCCGGTTCTGCAGCGCCTGTGTCTTCAGCTGATTCAGCAGAGCCACAAGCAGCGAGTACAGCCAATAACAGTAAAAGCACGAACAATAATCCTGATTTCTTCAAGTTCTTCTTCTCCTTTTTCGCGAACGATCAATCAATAATGATAATCATTTTCAATTAGATTTATAATTATCGTACGTCTAAGTCCTTTCGTTGTCAATAAACTTCTAAAAAATGTATGAAAACAGGTAATGTGTAAGATAGAGATTAAGGCAGGAATTGCTGCCCTACATGCTCTCATGGCAAAACTTTATCTCTGGGTCCTAAATGCCCACATATCAAATGCAGGAAGGGGAGAGTGGGATGTCAAATATGGGGATGTTCGGCACGGGCAGTTGGGTAATGATCGTCTCAGTGCTGTTATTTGTAGCCAGCTTCTACTTTACATTAACGTTTTTCGAGCATTTGAAATCGGAAGATGAGCGCCTAAGCAAACAAGCAAAAATCGCGGCCGTGATTTGTTTGGGCGCCGCGTTATTGCTGCCGGCTGTTTATCAGCTGTATTTTGTGAATGAAATGATGCGGTAGATTTGCGCTTGGACATCAAAAAACCGAAATCCCCATGGAAGATTTCGGTTTTTGCCATAAGAATAGATCTTTAAGTCATTGTGCGGTATAGCCGCCATCGACGACGAGGCTTGAGCCGGTCATGAAACTGGAGTCATCCGATGCGAGGAACAGCACGGCTTTCGCCATTTCCTCGGATTGGCCGAGCCGTTTCATCGGTGTCATTTCCTTCAGGATGTCCTTGCTTTCTTCGGGAATGATCGGCGTATCGATGAACCCTGGGCAAAGTGCATTGACGCGAATGTTCTGGTCGGCGTATTCCAGCCCGAGCGAACGCGTCAAATTGACAACCCCGCCTTTCGCTGCGTTATAGGCAGCGGACCCTGGAGAGCCGACCCAGCCATACATCGAAGCGGTATTGACGATGACGCCGCCGCCATTTTTTTGGAAGGCGCGGATCGCTTCACGTGCGACGAGGAACACGCCGTCCAAGTCGACGTTGACGGTCTTGCGCCATTCGTCGTAAGACAGTTCGTGGGTCGGCGTTACTTTGCCGATGCCGGCGTTATTGAAAACGATGTCGATTTGCCCGTATTTTTCCGTAGCTTGCGCATAAACGTTTTGGACCTGTGCTTCATCGGTGATATCCGCTTTGATGAACAAGGCGTCCGGCAGTTCGGATGCAAACGCCTGGCCTTTTTCTTCATTCAAGTCGACCAGCACCAGTTTAGCGCCTTCTTTCGCGAAAAGCTGTGCGGTGGCTGCACCGATTCCTGAAGCCCCGCCTGTGATGACCGCTGTCTTTCCTTGCAATTTACCCAAAATGATCTCCTCCTGGTTTTTAGATTTACGAGCCATAATATAGGTTCTACATGGATAATGGAACCTCTTCTTCTATGTTATCTTGAATTCAAGATAATTGTCACTAAACTGCTCACGCAAATGCAGAAGAGGGTTTTCCGTAAAGTTTATAGAAGTTTACCGCATGAATGATGGGGATATGGAAGGCGGGGAATCGGATGGCATCCAATACGGGCGATATTATTGCTGGCTTTGTCGTTCTGGGCTTGTTTCTTTTGGCGATTGTGCTGGCGGTAGCCGCCGTAAAAGCAGCGGCCAATAGGAATAGAAAACCGCAAGCAGAAGGATCGGATTTGAAAAATCGCATCGAGGCACTGGAAATGCGTGTGGAAAAACTGGAGAATGAATAATGAATTGATTATAAGAAGCGAAAAGGAAAGGGGGAAATAAAATGGAAATGCCCGGTGGAATCATAGTAGCACTCATCATCTTCGGCCTTTTCCTGCTCATCACCGGACTTTTGGTCGGCAGTATCCTTATGTTGCTGCGAAAGAGCAAATCCAATAAAGTGGATGATGTGCCCCGGCAAGAAACGCCGGTAAAAAGCGTTAAAGCGGAAGAGCGGGAAACACGGGAAGACGACAGGCAGTAAGAAGCGGGAAACTTGGCCGCTTCTTTTTTTTATAGATGAAAACAGAAAGGGGTGCTCCAATGGCACAATGCGCATGGCCGAAAGACGATGAACGAATGCAGGCATACCACGATACCGAGTGGTGTCGCCCGAGCCGCGACGAACGTTATTTATTTGAAATGCTGTGCTTAGAAGGCGCCCAGGCAGGCTTGTCCTGGCAAATCGTGCTGTCAAAACGCGACAGCTACAAAGATGCTTTCCGCAATTTCGATATCGATTATTGCGCGGATTTGACGGATGAAGCACTCGCAGGCATCAAGGAAAACTACGGCGTGATCAAACATGGGGGCAAGCTCGAATCGGTCCGCACGAATGCCCGGGCGGTAAAAGCCATCCAATCCGAATTTACGGGTTTTGCCGATTATCTCTGGAGTTTCACGGGGGGAAAAGCGGTAATCAATGAATGGCAATCAGATGAGCAGGTCCCAGCCCAATCGGAGCTGTCTGTAAAGCTCAGCAAGGATTTGAAAAAACGCGGCTTTAAATTCGTCGGCCCCGTCACGGCGTATTCATTCCTTCAGGCAGTGGGCATGGTTGACGATCATCTGATCACCTGCCCATGCCACACGGGGAACCGAAAATAAGGGGCAGCGCGAATTCCATCCATTTCATACGAAGACGCTGCTGGGTAGCCGGATATGGAAGAAGGTGCTAGCTCGGGAGCCGATTCAGCGGCTTCAGTGCAGGAATCCGCTTTTTCACCTGACGGATTTGCGCAAAAGGCGTATTTTCTTTAATCCTTACGCAAAATGCTTTATAATTATCTGTTAGTAGTAGAAATTTTGTGTCAAACAGGCATACAATAGATGATGGATTTAATACGGAAGCGGCGGACCCGAAAAGCCGCTAATACTCGCGTAGAAAAGGAAGGTATACATGAGCCATAGAGAAACTGATACAGATGTAATCTTAATCGGTGCCGGTATTATGAGTGCGACTTTAGGGATTCTCCTGAAAGAATTATCACCGGACATGAAAATCAACGTATTCGAGAAATTGTCGAGCCCTGGCGAAGAAAGCTCGAACGAATGGAACAACGCCGGTACAGGGCACGCAGCACTTTGTGAATTGAACTACACGAAAGAAAAGCCGGATGGCACGATGGATATCAGCAAAGCCATCGACGTTAACGAACAATTCCAAGTGTCGGCGCAGTTCTGGTCCCACCTCGTGAAAACGGGCTTATTGAAGAACCCGGAAGAATTCATCCGCCCGCTTCCGCACATCAGCATGGTACAGGGCGAAGACAATATCCGCTTCCTGAAAAAACGTTTTGACGCAATGGCGAAAAATCCGCTCTTTACAGGCATGGAATTTTCCGATGACCCGGAAGTCCTGAAAGAATGGATGCCATTGATCATGGCGAACCGTAAAGACAACGAGCCGATCGCCGCGACGAAAATCGATACAGGGACAGACGTCAACTTCGGTGCCTTGACGCGCATGCTGTTCGACCGTCTCGTGAAAGAAGACGTCAATGTCCATTACCGCCACATGGTGCAGGATTTGAAGCAGATGAAAGACGGGCGCTGGTTGCTGAAGATCAAGAACCTGGAAACCGGCAAACTAGATGTCCACACAGCGAAGTTCGTCTTTATCGGCGGCGGCGGGGCAAGCATCCACTTGCTCCAGAAATCCGGCATCCCGGAATCGAAGCATATCGGCGGATTCCCGGTCAGCGGCCTGTTCATGGTCTGCAACAACCCGGAAGTCATCGAACAGCATCACGCGAAAGTTTACGGCAAAGCGAAAGTCGGCGCACCGCCGATGTCCGTGCCTCACTTGGACACACGCTTTATCGACGACAAGAAATCCTTGTTGTTCGGGCCATTCGCAGGCTTTACGCCGAAGTTCCTGAAAACCGGTTCGTATATGGACCTCGTGGCCTCGGTCAAGCCGAATAACGTCTTGACGATGCTATCAGGCGGGGCGAAGAATTTGTCGCTGACCCAATACCTGATCCAGCAAGTCATCCAGTCGAAAGAGCAGCGCATGGACGAGCTCCGTGAGTTCATCCCGAATGCGAAGAGCGAAGACTGGGATCTTGTGGTCGCAGGACAGCGCGTGCAAGTGATCAAAGATACCGAGGCTGGCGGCAAAGGTACGCTGCAATTCGGTACGGAAGTCGTCAGCTCGGCGGATGGTACGATCTCGGCACTTCTCGGCGCATCCCCGGGTGCCTCGACAGCGGTCCATGTCATGCTTGACGTACTTGCGCGCTGCTTCCCTGAAGACCTTGAAAAATGGGAGCCGCAAATCAAGGAAATGATCCCATCCTACGGAAAATCCTTGATGAACAATGAAGAACTCTTGAAACATGTCCATAAATATACAGCAGAAACACTCGATTTGAATAAAGTAAAACCGGCTGACCATGCGCCGGAAGATTTAACACCGCAAATTTAATGAAAAGAAAACCGCCGAGAGCAATCTTGGCGGTTTTTTTACAAGCATTGAAAAGCAATTAAACTATTTTGGCGGGAGGCATTTATATGGCACAGGCAGGGGATGCACTGGAGATCACAATACGGAGCTACGAAGAAAAAGATTTGGAGCACATCCAAAAGCTGAACAAAAAACAAGGATGGACAGGCCTGGTGGAGAAACATATCCAAACAAAAGAAGCATGGAAAAACTCGAACATCGCTTATGTGGCTGAATCACAAGGCCAGGAGCTCATAGCTTATATAAGAGGGGTGACCGATGGCTCTGTCAGCACATATATTTGCGAACTGCTTGTAGCTCAACCCTTTAGAGGATGCGGGGCTGGGAGAAAGCTGCTGGACTTTGTGCACGCGTTGCACCCTGATACAAGAATCGATCTTCTGGCATCCAGTTCCTCGCGCTCTTTTTACGAAGAGCATGAGTTCCGCCCTTTTTACGGCTTCAGAAAATCGCGTCCATAAGAAATGCCGCTCCTGAAGGTTCAGGAGCGGCATTTTATTAATTTCGGAAGTAAGGCGTTTTTTTCAAAGCGGCAACGACCGGGATGGCGAGTGCCAGGCCGACAGCGTTTTGCACCAGATTTCCTGGGATGGATGCAGCAGGGATGATCCAACTGCTGAAGATGATCGCTTCACCGATATAGTAGATAGCGACCATGACTGGAATGGAAAGCGCCGCAGCCAGGATATTGAATCCGAGGCTTTCCCCGCCGCGCCCGCCAGACCAGGCGATTTTCCCGACTAGGTAGCCTTGCAAGCCGCGAGCGATGATCGTGATCGGTGCCCACAGCGTCCAGCCGGACACTAAATCAAAGAGCCCCATTCCGGCAGCGCCGGCGATGGCGCCTTTTTTCGGCCCGAACAATAGCGCTGCCGTGAACAGCATCGTCGTGCCAAGGTGGACAAGCCCGCCATTTGCCGCGATCGGCAAGCGGATATTGAGTAACATCGTCGCCACAAAAACAAGCGCGATGAGCATCGAAGTGATAATCAAGTCATAGGTTTTGGAACTGGAATAAGCCGTGGTTTTTTGCATGGAACGATTCCTTCTTTCTTGGGCATCTGCCAGGCACAACGCCTTTCAGTAATGTCCTGTAGTTTTGAACTACTGTAGCAAGGAATTGACCCAGTTGAAAGTATCAATTCCGAATAATTTTTAGGGGTCAGTTTACAGGCGGGATGTAAGGGGAGAGTGCGATGGGAGTTGACAAGGCAGCAAGCATGGGCTATGGTTAACTACGCGATGAGCTAAGCTGCATAAGACGGACAGGCATTCCTTCGTGGAACACGTTGTGGAGCGTGGCCTGACACGCCGCAGCTATCGATACACCCCGCATTTATGCGGGGTGTTTTATTATGCCTAAAAAACCCGTGCGCCGGAATTCAGCGCACGGGTTTTCAATTGGGTCAATAAGCGAGCCAGCCGGAATCCGCCGTGATGACCGTGCCGTTGACGAAGCTCGATTCATCGGACGCGAGGAACAAGGCGACGTAAGCAATTTCGTCAGGTTTGCCCATGCGCGGGTTGACGCCCATGCCAGGTTGGGTGCGGCCCATCCCGAATTCGTTGATATGGGTCATCGTGGAGCCGATATTGGTCTCGACACCGCCGGGTGCGATGGCATTGCAACGAATGCCGCTATTCGCGTACATAAAGCCGGTATTTTTCGTGAAACCGACAACGGCATGCTTAGAGGCCGTATAGGTAGCGCCTGCACGCGCTCCCTGCAATCCACCAGCGGATGCGATGTTGATGATATTGCCGGAGCCTTTTTCAAGGAAGACTTTCAGCGCTTTCCTTGTGGCGCGCATGACGCCTGTCGTGTTGATTGCGAAAATGCGTTCCCAACTCTCGTCTTCGATATCGCCGGCCGGTTCGAAATTGTCCATGATGCCGGCGTTGTTGACGAGGATATCGAGCGTGCCGAATTCAGCGACGGCGCTATCGACCAAGGTTTGGATATCCTCTTCTTTCGCAACATTGCAAGCAACGGCAATCGCTTCACCGCCAGCGGATTTGATTTCTTCAACCACCGCATCGGCCCCTTGCTGGTTTATATCGGAGACGATGACTTTCGCGCCTTCTTTGGCGTACAAAGCGGCAATGGATTTTCCCATGCCTGATGCTGCGCCGGTGACAATCGCTACTTTTCCTTCCAATCTCATCTGATTCATCCTTTCAATCATAAGATTTTAACGCTCCAGTTCACAGGCCGCTTTGAGATTTTCGAGCGTATGGCGAAGTGTGTTACGTTCCAGCCGGTCGTAGACGAGGCGCTCCGTAAAACGGTCGAACGCACTGTGCGGCAGTTCGATTTCGAGTTCAAAAGTCGCTTCCGTGCCGTTTTCCATCGACCGGTAATGGCTTTTTTGATGTGCGGTGAAGCTGCCGGTGATGATGCCTTCCCAGAATCCTTCATCGCCGATTCGTTCGCAGCGGATTACATTGATGGTTACAGGGAAGCGCAAACCGACAATGGAAAACACCGTCTCGACTTCCGTCCCTGCTTCGCCGCCGCCGTCAATCCTTTCGGGTTTGGATAAATGATTGTAAAAACTTGTCCAGTTTCCGGGCTTCTTGGCGAACTGGAACACTTCATCGATCGGCGCCCGGATGAATATGCTTTGACGGGCACGAGTCATTATCATCCCCCCTTGGTATCGAGTGAGTACATAATAACTGAAAATTAAGTTTATTATAAGTCGAAAGTACTTCCTGTGTAAAGCAGCTCCGCTTGAAGACATCTGCGGCATGACGGATAATGAAAACACGAAGTCACCACAGAGAAGAAAGGGGTCGCCATGGAATTTTGGATCAGCGATCGACATATCCGTAAATTATGCGGCCAAACTGCCTATAAAAAAGGCCAGGCGTTCCATATGGCCGGAAAAGTCCATATTGCAGAAGCGGACGACCAGTCCATCACGGCGGTCGTCAAAGGGCGCAACGCATTCCATGTCGAGCTAACCCGTTCGCAAGCTGGAAAGATCCATGCAGAGTGCAGCTGTCCGCCTGTCGGATTCGTCCATACCTATTGCCATCATATTGCGGCGGTGATGATCTCCGCAGAAGCGCTTGGCCAGCGGGAGCGGCCGCTTGCTGAGCAGATGTTCCGCCTGTTCGAAGAAGACGATAAGCCTGCCGCCCGTTTGCATCGCTTCGACCGGCGCGTGCCTTATCACGTGGAAGCAACCATCCGCAGTGGAACCGAAGGGCGCTTGGCGCTGACGTTCAGGAGCGGCACGGCCATCATGAAAAATGTCCGGGACCCGCTGCGTTTCGTCGCGGCCTTGTCGAACGCCCAATCCGAGGAGACCGCAGCGATTCCGTACGACCCGGTCCGCCATTCGCTCGAACAGCCGGTCCTGGAGCTGCTCGGGGTGCTCGATGAAAGCAATCCGCAATTGGGGGACAATGGAAAATTATTCGTTTCCGCAAGCGATTGGGAGCGCCTATTGCCCGTGCTCCGGAGCATGGCGCATGCCAAATTCGAGAATCCCCTCGGTGAAGTGCTGCCGTTTCATGTAACGGATGCACTGCCGGTGTCATTCAGGCTGGACCATGGCGATAGCGGTTACCGCTTGATTGTCCGCGGGTTGGAGCGTCTTCACATTTTTCCGAAATACGGCGTCGCCTTGACGGAAGAATCGATTGTCCAGCCGGCCAGTGCTGACATGAAGCGTTTGTCGGGATTGCAGGAATTGATGCAAGGGGCAGGCGAGGAGCTGCCGGTGGAAGAAAGCCAAGTCGCCCATATGATGAAGACGGTGTTGCCTGGGCTAGAAAAGCTTGGGCCGGTCATCGTGACGGAAAAAGCCATCGAGAAGATCGGGGAAACGCCGCTGCGCGCGAAACTGTATCTCGACCGCGTGCGCAGCCGATTGCTCGCAGGCCTTGAATTTCATTACGGACAGCTCATCATCAATCCATGCGAAGAGCCCGACGGAACTTATCGTCAGTATCCGGGCGTGTTCCGCCAGCTTGATAAAGAACGGGCCATCATGGACTTGATGGAATCGGGGCGGCTGACGAAAACGGACGGCGGTTTTTATTTGCAGGACGAGGAAGCGGAGTATGATTTCCTTTACGATACGGTTCCGCTGCTTGAACGATGGCTCGAAGTTTATGCGACGACTTCGGTGAAAATGCGCATCCAAAAAACCTTGCCGGGGCCGAAAATCCGTGTCAATTTGCCGAAAGACCGGACCGATTGGCTGGAGTTCCGCTTCGATCTCGGGGGCATACCGGAAGAAGAGCTGCGGGGCATTATCCGTGCCATCCGTGAGAAAAAGCGCTATTTCCGCATCCCTGACGGTACGTTAATGTCGCTTGAAACACTAGGAATGGCGGCATTTGAAGAGTATTTGGAGACGATGAACATCGATGAACATAATTTTGAACGCGTCCAACGAGTGCCGCTGCTTGAAGGCATGCGGCTTGCCGGAAGCCTCGAACAGCATGAGTTATCGGAGGCCGGGGCGGAATTTGCGCGCTTGCTGAAAGAGCTGCACCATCCGTGGACGCAATCACAACAATTGCCGGCTCGTTTTGAAGGCATTTTGCGAGATTACCAAGAGCGCGGATTCAGCTGGTTCCGTCTGCTCGCGAAATATGGGTTCGGCGGCATCTTGGCCGATGAGATGGGACTCGGGAAAACGGTCCAGAGCATCGCTTTCGTGGAGTCTGTACTAGAAGATATCCGCATGAGCGACGAGCCGGCGCTGATCGTTGCGCCTTCTTCGCTTATGTACAATTGGCAAGCCGAATTCGAACGTTTCGCACCCGGGATCCGGATGGTCATCATCGACGGCCCGAAAGCAAAGCGGACGCAGGCCTTGAAAGAGCCAGGCGATGTGTACATCACTTCCTATCCGGCGTTGCGAATGGACCGCGGAGCCTATAAAGACTGGTCGTTCCATACGATCTTCTTCGACGAAGCGCAGGCGTTTAAGAATCCGGCGACCCAAACCGCAAAAGCCGTGAAAGAGCTGAAGGCGCGGCATCGTTTTGCGCTCACCGGGACGCCGATCGAAAACTCGCTCGATGAACTGTGGTCGATCTTTAATGTCGTCTTTCCGGCACTGCTTCCGGACCGCAACCAGTTTGCGGAACTGCGCAACGCCGATATCGCGAAGCGCGTGCGGCCGTTCCTGTTGCGCCGGACGAAAGCGGAAGTGCTTGGGGAAGTGCCTCAAAAGACCGAGCGTATCGAACATTCGGAGCTCCACGAAGAGCAGAAGAAACTGTACACGGCTTATCTAGCAGAACTGCGCCACGAAGCCTTGAAGCATCTGCGCGACAACAGCATGCGCAAAAACCGCATCCGTATTCTCGCGGGATTGACGCGCCTGCGGCAATTATGCTGCCACCCGTCGTTGTTTGTGGAAGATTACAAAGGGGGTTCGGCGAAGTTCGATCAATTGCTGGAGATCTTGGAAGAAGCGCGCTTGACCGGCCGCCGTGTGCTGGTGTTTTCACAGTTCACGGGCATGCTTAACATCATCGGGCAGTCGCTGTTGCGCTCGGGAAGATCGTATTTCTACTTGGATGGCTCGACGCCGCCGAAAGAGCGCGTGGAATTATGCGACCGTTTTAACGAAGGCGAGGAAAACCTGTTTTTGATTTCCTTGAAAGCGGGTGGCACTGGGCTCAATTTGACGGGTGCCGATACGGTCATCCTGTATGATTTGTGGTGGAACCCAGCAGTCGAGCAGCAGGCAGCGGACCGTGCGCACCGGATGGGGCAGAAGCGGGAAGTTCAAGTACTGCGTTTGGTGGCGAAGGGGACGATCGAAGAAAAAATGTATGACCTCCAGTTGCGCAAGCAGGATTTGGTGGATGAGATGATCCAATCCGGTCCGGAAGCCGTGCAGTCGATGAGCGAAGAAGACATTCGGGAGATTTTGATGATTTGAAGATATAATTGATGAATTATACTGTCTGTTAGTTGAGGCAAGTGTGGCCGGTGCCAATTTCAATGGTTGCCTTGGGCTCGCAGGATGCGAGTCATGCAGCTGATGCGACAGGACATCGCGTTTTCAGCTGCCCGGGAATGGCCCGATCAATGTTGCAAATGTAATCTCAAATCCACTTCACTTATTCATTTGCACGGTCCCCCAGGAGTCAGCCATTTTCGCTCCGTCTCTAGTTTAAGAGTGGGAAGTTGTTGCATCGCTTTCTAAAAGTAGGATATAAAATGGATACTCCAGTCGACCGTTATCCAAATAGTTATAAAGAAAGCTCTCCCTATGCGGAAGAGCTTTTTGCTATTTCTTGACGATATAAGCCATATGGCGGCCGCATTGTTTATCTTCGCGGTAAGAGAAGCCGTCTGGGCTTTTGAAAGTGCAGCTCCGGTCGATGTCGATATATTCAGCGGGAATGCCTGCGCGTTCCAATTGGGTTTTGACAGTCAACTGGTTATCGATGTGGTATTTCCCGGTTTCTTCGTTAAAGTCGATGAACGGATCCGCATAGCCGAGTGCTTTGAATTTCATGTAAACGTCTTCGTCCACTTCAAACTTCTCTTGGCTAAGCGCCATGCCGATCTGGACGCGGAATCCTTCCGGCTCGCATTTTTCATGGGCGATCAAGTGCGCGAACAAGTGCGGCACGAGTTCTTTCACCGTGCCTTGCCATCCGGAATGCACAGCACCGACCAACTCTTCCGTTACGTGATAGAACATCACCGGCACACAATCGGCAGCGAAACTCGAAACCACAAGACCTGAGTCACGCGTATAGAGCGCATCCGTGTCCGTTATCGCATCATCAACTGTCCGCGCTCCTTTGCCTGCATCTGAATGCGACACCTTCCGGAAATGCTTGCTGTGGGTTTGATTGGCGCATATCAGGTCATTAAGCGTATAGCCGATTGAAGCGAGCATGGCTTCCCGGTTTTCGAGTGAATGCCCGCGGCCGGTTCCGGCGTGAAGAGCCAAATTATTGTGACCGCTTGCCTGTGGGTCTTTCAAGGTGATGCCCGCGGTATAGGAACTGGTATCGATATATGTTTTTCGGTTCAAGTGTATCCCCTCCGCTCCCATTGTAGCGAAAGCGCCATATCTTCGCCAATTGACAGCGGGAGAAGTCGGGATTTTCCGTTTTCCGGGAGCGGTTGAAAAGCCGGTTGCCCCGATTATTTGGTAAGATAGGAAGAAAGGAACTCGAGGTGATGGCATGGAACCGGAAAAGATTCTGGAAAAAGTCAAAGGGCGGGTGCCTGAAGTACTCGGCAACCGGGACTTCTCGAAATTCGCCATTCTACTCCCGCTGATCGAAAAAGAAGACGGCGTCCATATCCTGTTTGAAGTGCGATCGTTTGAAATGAGGCGGCAGCCGGGAGAGATCTGTTTCCCTGGAGGGCGCATCGACCGCGGGGACGAAGATGAAGAAGAGACGGCGTTGCGTGAGACGATGGAAGAGCTCGGCATCCGCAAAGAAGCGATCGGCAATGTATTCCCGCTCGATTACATCGTCTCGCCATTTGGCATGATCGTCTATTCATTTGCGGGCTTTATCGACCCTGAAGCGGATTTCAAGCCAAATCCGCCGGAAGTGGACAGCGTCTTCACGGTGCCGCTGAAGTTTTTCCTGGAAAACGAGCCGCGCGTTTACCGCATCGATTTCGATATACAGCCCGAGGAAAGTTTCCCGTATGACTTGATTGCCGGCGGTGAAAACTACAACTGGCGTGCGCGCCAAGTGGACGAGTTTTTCTATTTATATGAAGACCGCGTCATTTGGGGATTGACCGCGAAAATTCTTATGCATTTCATGGAATTGATCCGCTGAGCCGTTTGGCCGATATTTAAGGAATTTCCGAAACGCTCTTTTCAGCTTGAACGATGATGTGTATAATTATTCGAAATCGTGAAAATATTATTGCTGCATAGAAGGAGAAATGACCATGACGACTTATCAATTGGAAGTAATCGAGAATACCGCGAAGAAAGACAAGCCGGCGCAAGACCAGATCCCGTTCGGCCAAACTTTCACTGACCATATGTACATCATGGAATACGAAACGGAGAAAGGCTGGCACGAACCGAAGATTGTGCCCTATGGCCCGATTTCCTTGGATCCGGCAGCTATGATTTTCCATTACGGGCAAACGGTTTTTGAAGGCATGAAAGCGTACCGCACAGAAGACGGGCGCGTATTGCTGTTCCGCCCGGAGAAGAACTTTGAACGTTTGAACTTATCGAGCGAGCGCCTCAGCATCCCGCCGATCGACGAAGAATTGGCGCTCGAGCACTTGAAGCAATTGATCAAGCTCGAAAAGGACTGGGTTCCGAAAACACCGGGCACTTCGCTTTATATCCGTCCATATATCATCTCGACGGACGCCAATTTGGCAGTAGGGCCATCGTCTACATATAAATACATGGTGATCCTATCACCTGTCGGCTCTTATTTCCCGGGCGGCCTGCAGCCGGTTGTCATCCATGTGGAAGACAAGTTCACGCGTGCGGTCAAAGGCGGTACGGGAATGGCGAAAACGGCGGGGAACTATTCGTCCGGCTACCAGGCACAGGCGAACGCCAAGAAAGAAGGCAATGCGGACGTGTTGTGGCTCGATGGCGTCGAGAAGCGCTATATCGAGGAAGTCGGCAGCATGAACATCTTCTTCAAGATTGACGGGGAGATCGTGACGCCTGAACTGAACGGCAGCATCCTGAAAGGCATCACGCGCATGTCGATCATTGAATTGCTGAACTCGTGGGGCATCCCGGTAACGGAAAAACGCATCGCGATCGATGAGCTATACGAAGCGTACCAAGCAGGAAAGGTCGAGGAAGCATTCGGTACGGGAACGGCCGCGGTCATCTCCCCGGTCGGCGAACTCAACTGGCAGGGCCAGAAAATGATCATCAACAACCACGAGATCGGTGAGTTATCGCAAAAGCTGTACGATACGATCACCGGCATCCAGACAGGCAAAGTCGAGGACACGCTCGACTGGACTGTGGAAATCAACTAAATCAATGCCTATAAAAAGCCCGGACATCAATTGTCCGGGCTTTTTCAGGCTGTCGAGAAAGTTAAAAGTCGTATTTTCCGAAGCTTATCGCACGACTCCGCGGGCGGGAATCGAGCCTCCTCAGCCGCTATCGAAAACCCTTGTGCTCCCACATCTGCTCTCACATTTGCAAGCAAATGCATCGCAAAAAACATTGCAAGCAGATGCGTCGCAAATGAATGTGCTCAGCGAAGCTTCGCTCATTCATTGCCTGCGGGGTCTCTCAAACCCGTCGCTTCGCTGCTCCCGCAGGAAAGATAAGGTCGAACTACGTGAGATCTTACCTTTGCGAAGTAATGCGCAGCATTATTGAGCAGAAGGTTTTACGAGCGAACGCTTCTCCAAATACTGAGATAATTCGTTGTTTTTTAATTGTGGAATAGCTTCACACTCTTTTCATTTATTGAAGATTATAGACTTCTTCAACACTCTGAAAAAGCCCGGACATCAATTGTCTGGGCTTTTTTTCTGTTCGTATTTCTTCAGTAAATAAGATAGCCATTTGGCGGGGGCGTAGTCGTAGAGATTGGCCTGCAAGCCTTGGAGGATGGCCCGTCTTGGCGTTTCCGTTTTCAGTTCCTCGGCGAGCAGCGCAATCGACTCGGCAATGAGCGGTGGATGCCGCTCGTCTTCCAGTAATTCTTCGATCACCGACAGTAATTTTTCTGCGGTGGTCACTTCTTCCGGGCCAGGCATCGGCAATTCGACCATTTCCTCCGTCAAGTAAGCCGCAGTGGAATGGATGGCCAAAACATTGGTCTTTTCCACGAGGAGCTCTGCAATCTTTTCGATATCGTGCGGGTACGGATGGAACAGGACGAGCTGCGAATAAATGCGGACGAAGCCTTTGATGGATACGAGTAAATCATAGCGCCGCCCTTGAAGCTGTTCCCCGTATAATTCGTTCAATAACGACAGCAGCGAACGATCGATCCACGCGTCGTAATGGATGAGCTTCTCCAAAATTTCCTCGTTTAAGGCGTGCATCGGTTCACGCGCATAGATTTTGGCAAAATCTGCATGCTTCTCGAGCAAAGCCAGGTGAGCCAGGAAATAGAGGCGCAGTTTATCATCAGGTGTTTTAGAGCTGTTGACTACACGGTCAATATCTGCCACAAAACCTTTCATGAATGAATCGATGATTTCCTTGATCAAGGACTCTTTGGAAGGGAAAGACAGATAGAATGCGCCTTTCGAGATGCCTGTCGCTTGAGTGATATGCTGGACTGACGTCGATTCAATACCTTTTTCGGCAAATAGTTGAAGTGCAGATTCCAGAATCTGTTGCTTTTTTGACATATTTGTTTCCTCTTTTCGTATCGCTTATTTGACGCTTGACCACTTGGTCATTAGTATGGAATAGTAAATGGATTTCGTCAAAGAAAGGAAGAAGTAGTGTGCAAGGATTAGTGCGTTTTGTTCTGAAAAACAAATTTGCTGTGTGGCTGTTGACTTTAATTGTAACCTTTGCCGGCATTTATTCAACAACCCAAATGAAGATGGAGTCGATTCCTGATATTTCGATTCCTTATTTGATCGTCTCGGGGGTCTACCCGGGCGCTGCGCCTGAGCAGGTGATGGAAGAGGTTTCGATACCTGTCGAACAGGCAGTGGAAAGCCTGGAGGATGTCAAAGCGGTTTATTCGAATTCCTCCTCGAATGTTTCCCAGATCCAGATCGAATACGATTACGGTGTCGATATGGATGAGAAAAAGCGGGAACTTGAATCCGCCATCGATGGCGTGAGCTTGCCGGAGGAAGTGGAGACGCCGTCGATCATGTCGATCGGCCTCAATATGTTCCCGGTCGTCGCGCTGTCCGTCAGCAGTGACACGGAATCGATCGTCGAATTGACCGATCGTGTCCAGAAGACCATTTTGCCGGAAATCGAGAAAATCGATGGCGTCGCTTCGGCCACTGTCACCGGACAGCATGTCGAAGAAATTCAACTGACCTATAACGAGGAAGCGATGGCCGCCCGTGATGTCACGGAAGAAGACATCCAGCAGATGATTGAAGCGAGCAATATTGCGCTGTCGCTCGGCCTTCGTGAATTCGAGGAAGGCGAAGAAGCGGTCTATATCGATGGATCGGTTGCTTCCATTGAAGAGTTCAGGGAATTATTGATTCCGGTGACGCCTTCTGAAGACAATCCGGAACCGTTTGTCGCTTTGTCTGAACTGGCCGACGTGGAACTCGTCGGGAAAGTGCAGTCGATTTCCCGGACCAACGGCGAAGATGCGATAGCAATCCAGATCGTTAAGGGCCAGGAAGCGAATACAGTTACCGTCGTCAATGAAGTAAAGGACTTGATGGCGGATTTCGAAAGCGAAGTGGACGGCTTGATCGTCGACATTACGCTGGACCAAGGCGAGCCGATCGAGGAATCGGTCTTCGCGATGGTGGAAAAAGCCTTGTTCGGCGGATTGATTGCCGTGTTGATCATCTTGGTGTTCTTGCGTGATTTCCGCTCGACGCTCATTGCGATCGTGTCGATTCCGGTGTCCATTTTCGTGGCATTGCTCCTGTTGAACTGGCTCGATATCACCTTGAACATCATGACGCTCGGTGCCATTACCGTATCGATCGGCCGGGTCATCGATGACTCGATTGTCGTTGTCGAGAATATTTACCGGCGCATGCATTTAAAAGAAGAGAAATTATCCGGCCGTAAATTGATCCAGTCGGCGACGATCGAAATGTTCAAGCCGATTTTGTCTTCGACGCTTGTGACGATCGCGGTCTTTGCGCCACTGGTGTTTGTCGGCGGAATGGTCGGCGAATTGTTCTTGCCGTTCGCCCTCACGATGTCGTTTGCGTTGCTTGCCTCCCTTGCAGTGGCGGTGAGCATCGTGCCTGCGATGTCGCATAGTTTCTTCAAGAAGAAGCTGTACGGCGAGAAAACGGCTTCGAAGCATCAAGAAACCGGGAAATTGGCGCTTTGGTTCCGTTCATTCCTGGAAAAAGCCTTGAACCATAAATGGCTCACTTCGATCATTGCGGTAGTGCTGCTCGGCGGGTCCTTGGCGCTCACGCCATTGATCGGCTTCTCATTCCTCGGCTCGCAAACCGAGAAAATGATGTATATCACCTATTCTCCTTCTGCCGGGGAGCTGCAGGAAGAGACCGTCGACAACATCGAAGCGGTCGAGCAGGACTTGCTTGAACGCGAAGACATCGACGTTCTTCAATTATCGATCAATGACTCGGCCAACGCCGATATGGCCCAGGTGATGATGGGCGGCGGAGACGGTGCATTGTTGTATTTGATCTTTGATGATGCGATTTCAGTCGATGAATTCGAAGAAGCCCGCACGGAAGTCACGGATTATCTTGAAGGGCTTGACCATTCCGGCGAGTGGGGCGAACAGGATATGATGGGCGGCGGCATGATGGCATCAAGTGAAATCGCCTATACCTTGTATAGTGAAGACCTTGATGACTTGATGGATACCGTAGCGCAAGTCGAGGGTGCGATGACTGACGTCGACGGCTTGGAAGAAGTGACTTCCGATGCGGAAGATCCTTACGTGGAACATACTTTGCGCATCGAACAGCAGGAAATCCTTCAATACGGCCTGACGGCAGGACAAGTCGCGATGGCATTGTCCGGCGGGGGCCAGAATGAAGTGCTGACGACCGTCAACACGGACGGCGGCGAACTCGAAGTCATCGTCCAGCGCGAAGCCCAGCAAGCTGCGGCAACTTTTGAAGAGCTTCTCGAGACGCCGGTGCCGACCGCTGCAGGCACCATGATGACCGTCGGCGAGTTGGTCGAAGTTGAAGAAGGCACCACCTTGAATACTTTGAGCCGCTCGGAAGGCGCTTATTATGCGACCGTTTCCGGCACGGTAACGGGCAATGATGTGTCTGCGCCAAGCGCCGCAGTACAGGAAAATGTGGATGAACTGGACTTGCCTTCAGGCGTGACGGTGGAAACCGGCGGCGTGACGGCGGATATCAATGAAACCTTCACACAGCTTGGCCTAGCGATGGCGGCGGCAATCGCCATTGTCTACTTTATCCTCGTCGTGACATTCGGCGGCGGCCTTGCGCCATTTGCCATCCTGTTCTCGCTGCCATTTGCGGTCATCGGCGCATTCGCCGGGCTATACTTGACCGGCCAGACGATTTCCGTCTCGGTCATGATGGGGCTGCTCATGCTCATCGGGATCGTGGTGACGAACGCCATCGTCCTGGTCGACCGCGTCATCCATATGGAACGCGAAGGCATGACGGTGCGCGAAGCCTTGCTTGAAGCGGGAGCGACGCGTCTGCGCCCGATCCTGATGACAGCCATTGCGACAATCGGGGCGATGATTCCAATGGCCGTCTCAAGCGGAGGCGGCGGCCTTGTCTCGCAAGACTTGGCAATTACCGTCATTGGCGGCTTATTGTCTTCGACCTTGCTGACACTGGTAGTCGTGCCGGTCGTCTATGAAATACTCCGTAAATTCCAGAAAAACAAATCGCTCGTCGATCGCGAAGACTGATTGGCACACAACCGGCTTCCTTAATGGAGGCCGGTTGTTTGTATTGTTGAAGAATAGATTTGTATTCTATATTCGCAAAAAATATAGGCTTCTATGACAAGAAACGAAAAGTAAGATTTCTAAGTGTTTGTAGAAGCGTCCGCTCGACTCCTGTGGATCAGCGAGACGACCGAGACCCCGCAAGGCGCGAAGCGACTGAGGAGGCTTGGGCGCGAGCCCACGGAAAGCGAGCGGTAAGCTTCGGAAAACACAAACGATGAAAAATTATTTCCCGGGAAATAGGATCGCTTTAACAAATTCCATACACGCCCTCAACAATCCCTTAATATTTCTTCGATACACTGGCGATGGTCAACAAACACGAGGAGGAATGACAGATGATCCGAAAATCAATGAAGAAACTTGTTCCAGCTGCCGTGGCGGCAGCGGTCGCCGTGACGAGCTTTACTGCCTCCACACCAGCTGAAGCGCACGGAAATGGCAAGGCCGAAGTACATAAGGAGCACAAAAACCCTGGGAAAGGCAAAGGGAAAAGAAACGGAAAAGACAAGAATGCACCGAAAAACGTCATTTTCCTCATCGGTGACGGTGTCGGTACATCCTATACATCGGCTTACCGCTATTTACAGGACGATCCATCTGCGCGTTTCGCGGATGAAATGTCGTTCGATTCCTATTTGGTCGGACAGCAGATGACCTATCCGGAAGATGCACATCAAAACGTCACTGATTCGGCTGCCGCTGCGACAGCCATGGCAGCGGGCATCAAAACCTATAACAACGCAATTTCCGTGGATAACGATGAATCGGAAGTGAAAACCGTCCTGGAAGCGGCGAAAGAACAAGGCAAAGCGACCGGGCTTGTGGCAAGTTCCGAAATCACCCATGCGACGCCGGCCTCATTTGGCGCACACGATATCAGCCGCCGCAATATGAACGCCATTGCCGATGATTATTTCGACGAGCGCATAGACGGGGAACATAAAATCGACGTCTTGCTCGGCGGAGGCACCAAACTATTCGACCGCACAGACCGTGATTTGACGGAGGAATTCCAGGAGTCCGGCTATGGCTATGTAACATCGAAAGAAGAGCTGCTCGCAAATGACGATGGGCAAGTGCTCGGGCTGTTCGCAGAAGGCGGCTTGCCGAAAATGATCGACCGCGAAGACAGCGTGCCGTCTCTTGAAGACATGACGCGTTCAGCGATCGACCGCTTGGAACAGGACGAGGACGGGTTTTTCTTGATGGTCGAAGGGAGCCAAGTCGACTGGGCAGGCCATGACAACGATATCGTCGCGGCGATGAGCGAGATGGAGGATTACGACCGTGCATTCCAGGCGGCAATCGAATTCGCCAAGCAAGATGAAAACACATTGGTTGTGGCGACAGCCGACCACTCGACAGGCGGTTTCTCGATCGGCGCAGACGGCATCTATAATTGGTTCGCGGAGCCAATCCTCGCGGCACAGCGCACACCGGATTTCATGGCTTCTGAGATTGCAGAAGGCGCCGGCGTAGAAGAAACCTTGGAACGCTATATCGACTTGGACTTGACTGATGAAGAAATCGATTCCGTGAAGAAAGCGGCTGACGAAGGCGAATACTTGGACATCGACAACGCCATCGAGCGCATTTTCGATAAGCGTTCGCACACGGGCTGGACGACTGGCGGCCATACGGGAGAAGACGTGCCGGTCTATGCTTACGGGCCAGCGAGCCAGAGATTTGCAGGGCAACTGGACAATACGGATCATGCCGGCATCATCTTCGACTTGATGGGCGCGGACGTAACGATCGACGATAAACAATAAACGAAAGCAAGGAGCGGATTGGATGAAAGCGAGATTAGCATGGCTGCTTGTCCCATTGGCAATGTTGTGGGGCTGCCAGGATGAGACAGCGCAAGGGACGGCAAACGCGGCGGCTCTATCGGAAGCACCCGGGTACACGGATCAATATGTCCTCAGCCCGCAAGTGAGCGATGACCGCCGGCTGCAGGAACCAGGCCAAAAAGCGCATGATGCAAAAGGCGGATTGGAGCTGCTGGCGGCCAATATGAAGCCTCAGAAGGTGCAGGTCGGCGATATCGAACTGACCATCCATGAAGCGAAGCTGCTGCAGTATACGCCGGATTATAGCCTGATCGACTTCTATCATTCCTATACACACGACCAGCAATTCGAACTGGCGAAGTTCTTTGTTGAAATCAATAATGCTTCTAGCGAAGAAGTGAATTTTGCGCCAGTCGCATTGATAGAGACAGAAAGCGGCGAAGTGAAGACTTGGGAAGACGATGTCTATTTGGAATCGTTGAATGAAGGCTTGGAACCGGGAGAAGTGAAATCAGGGAACGTCGGCTTTATTGTGGAAGACGGGGCACAAGAGCTCAAATTGACCACCAGCAAGCTGTTCGCTGCGGACGGAGAGCTGCTCGCCCCTGCACAAACGGTTACGATTGAGCTCAAGTGAATATTGTACGATTTCTATAGAAGAAACACACAACCGGCTGGCTGCTCGCCAGCCGGTTTTTTTTCGGGGGAAGTGGCATACAAATAAAAAAAGATATCTGAATAATTTGTTTATTATATTGTTTTTTCCATAAAAATCCTTCATGATAGAGCTAATAAAAAGCTGCCTCAAAAGGAGATGGGGTTATGAAGCTAAGTGAACGGTATATCCGGGCAGTGCTCGAACGGCTGCCGCAAGACAAACGGCAGGAAGCGGAAAAAGACTTAAGAAGCAAATTGTCGGAGAGGCTTACGGAACATAGTACCGAGAGCGAAGAACGGGCCGTCCTTGAGGAATTCGGCCATCCGGCACTCATGGCGGAGCATTAAGGGAAAGTCCGGCGTTATTTGATCGGCCCGCGCTATTTCGACTTGTACGTCCGCTTGCTGAGGCTGATCATTCCGTTGGCCGTCCTGATTACGCTCATTGTCGTGACGATTGTCGGCATCGTTTCCGGGATCGGGGAGGACGAAACCTTGATTTCGGTGCTCGGATCGTTAATCGGGAACATCATCGGCGCGATCTTCAATACCATCATGCAGACCTTGTTCTGGATCACGCTCGTCGTTGCCGTAATGGATTGGGCGGATAAATCAGGCGTGGAGACGCCGCTTGGGCTGATGATGGAAGAATGGTCCCCTGATGACTTGAAAGAATGGGGAGGGGAAGGGCCGCTGCTCGAACCGGTCGAAGCGAAAGTGGCGAAAAGCCAGATTTTCGGCAGCTTGATCTGGATGGTCATCTGGACGACGGTCTATTTCAATGCCGATAAAGTGCTTGGTATCTACACTGACGATGGGGAAGGCTTGCGCTTCCAAATGGCGGTATTCAATCAGGAGGTGCTGGTATCGTACTGGCCATTCATTGCACTCGTCATCGTCCTGGAGCTGTCGCTTGCCATTTGGCAATGGCGCGCAGGCTATTGGAATTATCGGCTGGCCACGTTCAATGCCGCAGTGCAGACGGTTTCGGTGCTCGTGTTCGTCCTGATTTTCACCAACTCCAAATTGCTCAACCCCGAGTTTCGCCAGTTCCTTACCGATACATTCGGCGGATCCACTGCGCTTACCTGGATTTTCGGGGGTATCCTCATCATCATGATTGTCGGCGCTTTAAGCGATATCATCCAAGGATACCGGCGAGCCGCTAAAAGTGGAAAAAGTGAAGCGCCCCTAGGATAAAAAGGCGTTTAAGGCAGTGGTACTTTAGAATGAAATAGCAACACTTGTACGTATTTTGCCTGCATCCCTTGTGGTGCGGGCTTTTGTGGGTTGTTAAATATGACTTTATACCCACTTTATATCCAAAATGAAAGCCCTTTCATAAGGCGAAATCCCCTCCCTGAACTTGAAATACCCTCTGGTTATGTTACACTTGCCACTTGTGATTGGCGAGTTGCAAGCGATCAGCTGCCAGCTGGAATTCTGGCTGGCGAAGAATGCGCAATTGCCATCTCCGGAACCGAAATGGTTTATAATGAAACACATCTTTTGAATAAATATTCAATGATATGCAAGTAATGAAGTTTCAAAAACTGTTTTATAAGTATTTTTGAAATTAATAGTTGACTTAAAATGCAAATGATTGCATAATAATTCTTATTATCAGACAACGAAAGTCAGCCATTGTAAAGCGTTTTACGGAGACCGGGTTCTTCCGCTTTTGATCGTAATGGGAGAGCTCATTCAATAATCAAAATCGGGTGGTGACTGTAACAATGGAAAAGAAAAGAATAGTAGTGAAAATAGGAAGCAGCTCATTGACGGACAGCCACGGTAAATTGTCCATCACGAAGTTGCGTGAACACGTCGGGGCGTTGGCCCGCTTAAAAGAAGAAGGCCATGATGTCATCTTGATCTCATCAGGCGCAGTTGCAGCCGGATGCACAAGCATGGGTTATTTATCCCGGCCAAATACAGTTGTCGACAAGCAGTCGGCGGCAGCCGTCGGGCAAAGCTTGCTCGCACAGGCGTATGCGACGGAATTCAAGAATTTCGATATCGTCTCTGCACAATTATTGTTGACGAAAGACTTGTACCAAAAAGCGGATGACACCATTTCAAAATTATTGGAGCGCGGCATGATGCCGGTCATCAACGAAAACGACTCAGTAGCGGTCGAGGAATTGACCTTCGGCGACAACGATATGCTGTCGGCCCTTGTCAGCGGGCTTGTCCGTGCAGACCAATTGATCATTCTGACGGATATCAACGGCATCTATGCAGATAATCCGAAGACCAACCCATCCGCTGAACGATATACCCATTTGAAAGAAATCCCGGATGAACTGATGGAAGCCGCGTCCGGTGCCGGATCGGATGTCGGGACTGGCGGCATGAAGACGAAAGTGGAAGCTGCCAAAACAGCCCATAACTTCGGCGTCGATGTGTTCATCGGCACGGGAGAAGGCAATGAAAAATTGGTCGAGATCATGAATGGCGACGGTGATGGTACGTATATCGCAAAACCCGTTAAGGAATTAGCGTAAGGAACGGAAATTCGAAAGGAGAAGATTGGATGACAGAAGTTCTTCAAAAGGAAGCAGCTTTGGAGACGGAACTGGTACAGAAAGCGAAAAAAGCGAAAGCGGCAGCGGGAGAACTCGCAAAAGCCGACACCACACTAAAAAATAAAGCATTGGAACTCATTTCTCAGCAACTAATGGCTGAAAAAGATTTCATTCTAAAAGAAAACGCGAAAGACATCGAAGCCGGGCGGGCAAGCGGCATGAGCGAATCGCTCGTCGACCGCCTGAAGCTCGACGAAGGGCGCCTTGCGGAAATGGCGGATGCGTTGATCCAATTGACCGAGCTCACGGACCCTGTCGGTGAAGTGCTCGAGCATTGGCAACAGCCGAACGGCCTCGACATGACGAAAGTGCGCGTGCCGCTTGGCGTGGTGGGCATGATTTACGAAGCCCGCCCGAACGTCACGGTGGATGCATCGAGCCTGTGCCTGAAAACCGGCAATGCCGTCGTCCTGCGCGGCAGCTCAACAGCGATCCACTCGAACACGGCGATCGTTTCGGTCATCCACCGCGCGCTTGAACAAAGTGAATTGCCGGTCGATTCCGTGCAATTACTCGAAGATACAAGCCGGGAAGCGGCATCTGCCATGTTCAAGCTGAACGACTATTTGGATGTGTTGATTCCGCGCGGCGGCGCCAACTTGATCAAAACAGTGGTGGCGGACTCGACCGTGCCGGTACTGGAGACAGGCGCAGGCAATTGCCACGTCTATATCGATGAGACAGCGGACAAGGACATGGCGATCGATATCGCATTGAACGCAAAAACCCAGCGTCCTTCCGTCTGCAACTCGTGCGAAACCATTCTTGTCCACGAGAAATGGGCTGAGCAGCATCTGCCGGAACTGATTGAAGCCTTGCAGGCAAAAGACGTGAAAATCCACGGCGATGACAAGGCGCAGCAATCAGGAAGCGGCATCATCCCGGCGGAAGACGCGGACTGGGGAACGGAATACTTGGCTTACGAACTCGCGCTGAAAATGGTAGGAAGCGTCGACGAAGTGGTCAAGCATATCAATCAGTACGGCACGAAGCATTCCGAGGCGATCATTTCGGAAAACGCGGACAGCGTCCAGCAATTCTTCACGGAAGTGGATGCGGCAGCTGTTTACCATAATGCATCGACACGTTTCACCGATGGCTTCGAATTCGGCTTCGGCGCTGAAATCGGCATCAGCACGCAAAAGCTCCATGCACGCGGGCCGATGGGCTTGCCGGCACTCACATCAACGAAATACATCATTAAAGGCAATGGCCAAACAAAATAAAAAAGCGGAGACTGCGGTCTCCGCTTTTTTCTGTTCATTTATAGGACAATCAATAATCCGTTTTCGCCCGGCGGTGTTTCCACATCATTAGCTGATAGCGCACGGTGCAGCCGATGCAATAGCCCATAAGCGCCACACCGGCCGCAATGATGACCATGGCACCGAATACCGTGGCAACGCTCGGCAGGCCTGCTGCGAAAAACAGGAGCGAAAGCCCGAGGCAGGCCGTGGCGATCCATTGATTGAACAATTGCTGGTCGCGGTCTTCCTGCGGATAGCTGTTCGGGGGATTCGGCAAAAAGCGGCGGCCGAATGCGATGAGCGGGTTTTGCTTAGTGATCAAGGTGACGGTTCCGATGGCGAAAGGCACGAGCAAAATCAGTGGATGGAAGAAGAGTCCGGCGACTACAGTAGCGACAAGAAAGGCTTGATTTAGCTGGACGAGCGGTTTTGGAATGGTCATGGATAATCCCTCCGAGTGTGTTTTAGGCAAATGTCTGAAGAGAGCAAGTTAGTATAAATTTCTCCCTTATTATACATAGTTGATTACTCGGAATAAAGAAAATAGCTCAAAAAAGCTGTTCACATCAAACGGGAGATGAACAGCGAGGCAAGCCCGAAATAAATGAGCAAGGAGAATATATCGTTGATGGTCGTGATCAGCGGCCCGGAGGCGACAGCAGGGTCTATGTTCAACCGATACAGGATGAGCGGAATGATGGTGCCGGCGAGCGTCCCGATGATCAAAGTCAAAAGCAGCGAACTGCCGACGACGAGCCCGAGAACCAGGCTGCCTTGCCAGATATAAGCGATGAGCAAAATCAAAATGGCGCAGGTGAGGCCGATAATGATACCGACCCATAGTTCGCGGAGGATGAGCTTGTATGTGCCTTTTCTGTCTGGCTTTTGGCCAACGAGGCCGCGCACGACAACTGCAAGCGACTGGGTGCCGGTGTTACCGGTCATGCCGGCAATCATGGGCATGAAGAATGCCAAGGCGACCACTGTCTGCAACGTGTCTTCAAATCGGCTGATGATGCCACCCGAAATCAGCCCGATAAATAGGAGCAAAATCAGCCAGGGCAAACGGCGGTAAGCCGCTATAAAAGGCTGTGTGTGGAAATCGATGGCCTTTCCGGAGGCGGAAAGCTTTTCGATGTCTTCATTCGCTTCCTGCAGCACGACATCGATGACGTCATCGACCGTGATGATGCCGAGCAGGCGGTTTTCGCTATCGACGACCGGTAAGGTGATAAAATCGTAACGTCCGATGATGGCAGCCGCTTCTTCCTGGTCGGTCAAGGCATCGACTTTCACGACCCGCGTGTACATGACGTCATCGATTTGTTCATCCAGTTCGCCAAGGATCAAATCCTTATAGGAAACGACCCCAAGCAGTTTTTTGTCATCGTCGACGACATAAAGATAGTTCAAGTACTCGGCAATTTCCGCAAAATCACGGATTTTATCGATCGCTTCACGGATCGTGTAATGGCGCGGGATCCAGACGTAGCGGTTGTTCATGATGCGGCCCGCTGTTTCCGGCGGGTAGTTCATGGTCTTTTGGATATAGGAAGATTCCTCGCGATTCATGCGCGACAGGAGCTCCTCGATCATATTCGGCTCGAGGTCGGACAACAGCGAGAGGAGATCGTCATTATCCATCAAGTCGAGCACTTTCGATGATTGGTCGACCGACATCCGCTCAAGCAAACGGACTTGGTCGTTGCGGTGAAGCTCCTGCATCAGCTCGGTCAATTGGCGGATTGTCAGGTGAAGCAGGAACCGTTCTCGGTGCTTTTCAGGCAGATGGCTATATTGGACGGCGATATCATAAGGCTGCAGCTCATCGAGTATGTGCTGGAAGTCTTGCGCCCGGCCATCCTTTAAGGACTGGATCAATGCTAAAGTGATCTCATTTTCCGTCATCGCAAGGCTTCAGCTCCTTTTGTGGAGGCTCCGTTCCTCTTTCGCCAAAAGGGGGAGGCCATCCTCATTTCTGTTTTTTATGATCCGTCACCGTTCAGGCGCATAGTTGGCGATCAGGACGCCTTGGTCGGTCGAAAAGCTTTTCAGCAATTTGAATGCAGTTGGCGAGACGCCATCACGGAATAGTTTTTTCCCTTCGCCCAGTAGCAGCGGAAAGGTCATCAAATGCAATTCATCAACTAAATCGTATTCGATCAAGGTGTCGATGAGTTCGGCGCTGCCATAGACGAGTAAGCGCTGGCCGGTCTTCTTCAGCCTTTTGATCTCCTCGGCGAAATCCTGGTTGATCAAGCGCGCATTCCATTCGGTCCGCTTCAGCGTCGTCGAAACGACATATTTCGGGATTTCATTCATCCGGTCCGCAAAGCCGTGTTCATCTTCTGCAGTCGGCCAAGCGGCGGCGAATCCTTCATACGTGACGCGCCCAAGCAACAAGGCATCATTGCCATAAAGCTGATCCAATTGAAATTGCGCAAGTTCATCATCCCAATAGGCTGCCGTCCATGACGGCTCTTCCATGACGCCATCAAGCGTAATGTACATTGAAACGGTCAATTTTCCCACGGTCATCTTCCCCTTTCCAAAGCTGGATGCCGGAAGCTTAGGCAATACGGTAACATTTCGGGGTAAGACAGGAAGAATCCTGCAGTGAATTATTCCGAAGTCCGAAAAATCACGGTAATCTGAAAATTTTTATGGCAATGAAATCAGTATAGTGGCAAAATAAATACAAGCATTCATTCCATTTTCACAAAGGGGTTCGAGAACATGAAAGAGGAGAAGAAACGACCGAAACAGCAGGAGATTGAAGTGCCCTTCTGGCTGGCTTTGCTGCCGCTGGTTTTCATGGTCGCGGCGATGGCTGTCACGATCATCATTTTTGAGGGCAGCCCGCATATTCCCTTGCTTCTCGGCACGACCATCGCTGTCATCATCGCCTGGCGGTTGGGGTACCGCTGGCACATGATCGAAGAGGGTGCCTATAAAGGAATCCGGCTTGCTTTGCCGGCTTTGGTCATCATCATCATGGTCGGCATGATCATCGCTTCATGGATCGGCGGGGGCATCGTCGCGACGATGATTTATTATGGCTTGAAAATCATTACGCCGTCATTATTCCTCGTTACGATCTGTTTGATCTGTGCCTTGGTTGCGGGTGCGATCGGCAGTTCCTGGTCGACGATGGGCACGGTCGGCATCGCCGGCATGGGCATCGGGGCGAGCATGGGGATACCCGCGGCGATGGTCGCGGGAGCGGTCATCTCGGGCTCTTATTTCGGGGACAAGATGTCGCCGCTGTCCGATACGACCAATTTGGCGGCAGGGGTGACGAACACCAATTTGTTCGTCCACATCCGCCACATGATCTACACTACGATTCCGGGGCTCATCATCGCGCTCGGCGCTTACTTTTTCCTTGGGCGCCAGTTTGCTGGGAACTCGGTCGATAGCGGCAATATTAACACGATCCTGGCATCGCTAGAAGAAAACTTCGTCATTTCGCCGTGGCTCTTGCTCGTGCCTTTAGCGGTCATCGTATTGGTCATGAAGAAAGTACCGGCACTTCCGGCGCTTGGAATCGGCATCGTGCTCGGCTGGCTATGCCATATTTTCGTACAGGGCGGCTCGGTCGCAGAAGCGGTCAATGCCCTGCATGACGGCTATGTCATCACATCCGGCAACGAAGTGGTCGATTCCTTGTTCAATCGGGGCGGCATCGATTCGATGATGTTCGTCATTTCCTTGACGATTTTCGCCATGACCTTCGGGGGCGTGCTGGAACATACAGGCATGTTGAAATCGATCGTCACGAAGATCCTGAAGCTGGCGAAGACGGCCGGCAGCCTGGTTGCTGCAACGGTCGCATCGGCGTTCTTGACGAATGTCACGGCATCCGAACAATATATTTCGATCCTGTTGCCGGGGCGCATGTATGCGCGGGCTTATCAGGATCAGGGCTTGCATTCGAAAAACCTGTCGCGCGCACTGGAAGACGGCGGCACGATTACCTCGCCGTTTGTTCCATGGAACACATGCGGCGTCTTCATCCTGGCAACGCTTGCGGTCCATCCATTCGCCTATGCACCGTATGCGGTATTGAATTACTCGGTGCCGATCATCGCCATCATCATGGCGTTCCTCGGCTGGAAAGTGGAATTCATGACCGATGAGGAAATGCAGAAGCTCAAAGAACGCGAAGCGCGCATGGCAATGGAAGCGCAGGAAGAACCGGTTTAAAACAGCAAAACGGCTCATGACCCTTGTTCGGGTCATGAGCCGTTTTTTATTTCTTCATCAATAAATAAACGAAATAGGGTGCGCCGATCAAAGCGGCCATGACGCCGGCCGGAATGCCGGACGGTTCAAGCAGGTTGCGGCCGATTGTGTCTGCTGCGAGCAATAGCCAGCCGCCGAGCAAAATGGCGACGGGAAGGAATAATTGATGGCGCGGCCCGACGAGCGCTTTTGCAAGGTGCGGGGCCATCAAGCCGATGAAGGCGATGCTGCCGGTCACGGAAACCGCAGCGGCAGCGAGCGCGACAGCCGCAAGCAAAAGGACAGCGCGCTCTTTGCCGATATTGAGCCCGAGCCCGATCGCGGCCGGTTCACCGAGACCAAGGATATTGAGGCGGTTCGCTTTATAGAGGACAAATGGAATCAACAGGACAAGCCAAGGCAACAGCGCCAGGATGAACGGCCAATCGGTGCCCCAAATGGAACCGGCAAGCCACTGGGCGATGAAGTCCACTTTTTCCCGTTCCGCAGATGAAATGAGCACGATCATGACGCCGGATAAGGCCATCGAAAAGCCGATGCCGACCAGCACAAGCCGCACCGGTTGAAGGCCCGTTCGCGGATCACGGGAGAACAAGTAAATCAGGATTGCCGTGATAAAAGCGCCGAGAAATGCCACGAACGGCAGCAAGAATGCAAAAGAGCCTGGTTCCACAGGGATAAACAAGAAAAAGATGGCGATGGCGACACCGGCACCGGAATTGATTCCGATGATACCGGGATCGGCCAAATCATTGCGCGTAATACTCTGCAAAACGGCGCCCGATAATGCGAGTGCCATCCCGGCAAGGAACGTAATGAGCAGCCTTGGCATGCGGATGGAGAAGAGCACAAATTCTTCTTTAAAATCACCCTGGCCCATCAGGACAGGGACAATCCGGCCGAAGCCGAGCGTCGAATAGCCGAGCCCTAAACTCAAGACGGCGGTGACTAGGAGGATAATGGTAAGCACGAGCAAAGTGATGCGCTGCTTGCGGATCAAATGTTGTTGGATCATGTGAACGCACCTCCACCTTTACGGACAATCAGCAGGAAGAACGGCAAGCCGAGCATGGCGACCACCGCTGCGACCGGCGTTTCAAACGGTGCGTTGACCGTGCGGCCGAACAAATCGGCAAGCAGCATGAAAATGGCGCCTGTGACGGCAGACATCGGGATGATGAAGCGGTAATCGCTGCCGACGATTACGCGGACGATGTGCGGGATCATCAAGCCGATGAATGCCAGGTTGCCGGCTAAAGCTACAGCGGCACCAGCCAATAAAGTCACGACGACAAACAGCATCGCTTTGATCTGGCCGGTTTTTTGGCCAAGCCCGATCGCTGCTTCTTCACTTAAGCTCAATACCGCCAGTTGGCGGGACAGCAATAAAGCGACAAACAATGCGATGGTGATAAACGGAACAATGATTTGTAACTGACCCCAGGAGGTGCCGATCAAGCCGCCGGCCGTCCACATGGAGACGTCTTTGGAGATTTTGAACAATAAGCCGATCGCTTCTGCAATGGCGGTTAAAAACGCTGACACCGCAGCTCCGGCAAGGACGATGCGAAACGGCGAAAAGCCGCCGCGCCGCGAAGCCCCGATGCCGAAGACGAGCCCGGCCCCAATCGCAGCCCCGATAAAGCAAGCGATCATGATACCGAAGTAATTAGCTCCGGGGATGAACGCCAAAGTCGCGGCCAATGCTGCATTGGCGCCTGCAGTCAAACCGAGTAAGCCCGGGTCTGCCAATGGATTGCGGGTCATGCCTTGCATAATTGCGCCTGAGACGGCGAGTGCCGCGCCGACGAAAATCGCGGCCACTTCGCGCGGCAGTCGAATTTCCTGGATGACCGATATTTGTTGTCCGGTGCTGTCAGAGAAAAGGGCCAGCCATAAATTTTCCAGGCTGACATCAGCGGCGCCAAAGACCATCGACACAACAAAAGCCAGCACAAGTGCCAGCAGGCTGATTCCAAATATGTATGAAAAACGGGCGTTATAACGCATGCATCATCATCTTTTCTATAGAAAGGATAAAGGGATTCCGCTGTGCAGAATCCCTTTTGTGATTATTGGCCAAGGAATTTTTCCTGGAACAACTCAAGCTGGTAATCGAGGGAAATTGGATCGTTGAAATAGAATTTCTTTGCATCCACTTCGAATACTTGATCGTTCTTTACAGCTGGCGTATTTTGGTAAAGGTCCGTTTCCTGGAAGGAATTATCCTGTTCGGAGTCTTTGCTGAAGATTACGTAATCGCCCATATATTCAGGGAGAACTTCTTGTGACAAGGCATAGTACCCATCAGAAAGTGCCATTTCTTCGACTTTTTCCGGCATGTTCAAGCCCATTTCCTGATACAGGATCTCGGTGCCGCGGCCCCAGTTGTCGCCGTATACGTACAATTGCTTATCAAAGTTCTCGATGACGGAGACCGTTGCATCTGCGCCGATTTCCGCTTTGATCTCTTCACCCGCGGCTTGTGCGCGCTCTTTAAAGTCATCAACGAATGCTTGGGCTTCGTCTTCTTTATTCAATAGTTTCCCGATTTCCACGTGCTGTGTCAAATAGTCGACTTTGCCGTAAGTAAAAGTGACAGTCGGTGCAATTTGTTCCAGTTTATCGACGTTTTGAAGAGTCGAGTAACCGATGATCAAATCCGGATCCAATTCGATGATTTTCTCCAGGTTCTCTTCCGACACTTCCTCTACGCCGTCCAAGTAAGGTTCGTAGTTCGGGTTGTCGATTGCCCAAGCGTCGATGCCGGCAAGCGGCACATCAAGTGCCATGACGTTTCCGCCGTAAGCCAACGCGACGACGCGCTGCGGGTCAGCCGGAACTTCCACTGTACCGTTTTCCGATTCGTATTGGATGGTGTCGGATCCACTGGCTTCGCCTTCGGAACCGCCCGTTTCCTCGGTTGTTTCTTCTGTTGAGCCGCAAGCGGCAAGCGCCAGCATAACGAGTAAAGCGATGGACAAGAAAAGTAATTTTTTCATGATCTGGTTAAGCTCCTTTGATTAAGTTATAGGTTAGGCAAATCGGTTTTTGCGTCCGTGGGTCAAGGCCGATTTCCGCATCGATGCGGAACACTTCACGGAGTACGTCCGGAACGATCACTTCTTCCGGCGATCCGGCCTTGATGATCTGGCCGTCTTTCATCGCGACGATATGGTCGGCGAAGCGGGCGGCGTGGTTCAAATCGTGCAGCACCATGACGATGGTGCGTTCTTCCTCGGCATTGAGTTCCCGGAGCAGTTCCAGGATTTCCAATTGATGCGCCATATCGAGGTAAGTCGTCGGTTCATCGAGGAAAATCATTTCGGTTTCCTGCGCAAGTGCCATGGCAATCCAGACGCGCTGGCGCTGGCCGCCGGATAAGGCATCGACGGGATGGTATTTGAAAAATTGCGTACCGGTCACATTGAGCGCCCAGTCGATCATTTCATAATCCCGTTTGCTTAACTTGCCGAACCCTTTTTGATAAGGGAAGCGGCCATAAGAGACGATCTCGCCGACTGTCAAACCCGCCGCGTTTTCCGGGGATTGTGGCAAGATCGCGAGCTTTTTCGCCAATTGCTTCGTTTTCTCTTCGGCGATTTGCTGGCCGTCGAGGATGACCGAGCCCGATTCGTGCGGAATGACGCGAGTCATCGCTTTCAGGAAGGTGGACTTCCCGCAGCCGTTCGGACCGATGATTGCCGTAATCTTTTTATCTGGAATCGACAGGGACAAGCCTTTGACGATTTTCCTTTCGCCATAGCTGACTTCCAGGTTTTCTGTAAAAAGGCGTCCCATCGACAGCCCTCCTTTTCATTTAACCGTAATTTTGAAGCAAAAAATAAAAATGGGATATATGTTGATAATGATTCTCAGTTTCATTACAATGTATACTATAAAGTTATTGAGAATCGTTGTCAATCGGAATTTACTATAGAACGGGGATGGAAAAATGGCCAATCACGACATCTTTGATGTAACCATCATCGGGGGAGGCCCAGCCGGCTTGTATTCAGCTTTCTACAGCGGGCTTCGGGGCATGAAAACGAAAATCATCGAGTTCCAGCCGCGCCTTGGCGGCAAGTTGCATGTCTATCCGGAAAAGATGATCTGGGACGTCGGGGGACAGACGCCAATCCGCTGCGAACAGCTGATCACACAATTGGTCGAACAAGGGCTCACGTTTGATCCGACGGTATGCCTGGATGAGAAAGTGGAAAGCATGGATAAGAACGAAGATGGCTTGTTCGTTTTGACAGGTGCATCAGGTGAAATCCATTACTCGAAATCGGTCATCGTTGCAGTCGGCGGAGGCATCCTGAAACCGCAAAAGCTGCAGATCGAAGGCGCCGAACGTTTTGAAGTGGCAAACCTCAATTATACCGTGAAAACACTCGAACGCTTCCGCGGCAGCACCGTGCTCATTTCCGGAGGCGGCAATTCAGCCGTCGACTGGGCGAATGAACTCGAGTCGATTGCCGAGAAAGTCTATGTCGTCCACCGTAAATCCGAAATGGCCGGACACGAAGCGCAAGTGCGCCAATTGCTCGAAAGCCGAGCCGAATGCTTACTGGATTCCGCCATCACGCGGCTCGTGGCATCGGACGCCGGCGACCGTGTGGAACTCGTGGAAGTGATGAACCAAGTGACGGGCGAGCGGCGCATGCTGCCGGTCGACCAGCTCGTCATCAACCATGGCTATGAGCGCGATGCGAGTTTACTCGAAAACAGCCCGCTTGCTCTGGAGACCAAAGACGATTTCTATTTGAAAGGGACGCCGGCAAGCGAAACTTCCGTACCGGGAGTGTTTGCGGCAGGGGATATCCTCCAACATGAGGGCAAGCTCAATCTGATCGCCGGCACGTTCACCGACGCCGCCAATGCCGTCAATAAAGCGAAGAAATTCATCGAGCCGGACGCTGCCAATATTGCCATGGTGTCTTCCCATAATGATGTATTCAACTCCCGCAACCAGGCGCTGAAACAACAAGCGATGCGCTGACCGGTTTGTTTATGTCCGTTCCTTGAAGGGTAGAAGAGGACTAGGATAGAACAACAAATCGGAGGAGGAATAGAACATGGAATTGAAAGATTACGGTGCTGAATCATTTGTCGTCAATATCGAAGAGGCGACAAAACAAAACGATACGTTCCGGACCGCCCTGTGGACCGGTAAAAACTTGCAGGTGACGCTGATGAGCATCGCAGCAGGCGATGACATTGGCCTGGAAGTCCATGAGCACGGCGACCAATTCCTTCGCATCGAAGAAGGGCAAGGCCTTGTGCAGATGGGCGATAGCGAAGACAATTTAAGCTTTGAAGAAAAAGCGGAAGACGATTACGCCATCCTCATCCCAGCAGGCAAATGGCATAATGTAACGAATACAGGCGATCAGCCGTTGAAGATCTACTCCATCTATGCGCCGCCTGAACATCCGCACAGCACAGTGCATCAAACGAAAGCGGAAGCGGACGCAGCGGAAGAGGAAGAATAAGGAAAATAAAGAACGGCCGGCAGAAAACTGCCGGCCGTTCTTTTATGTGCCTTCGTTCAATGTGCCGAAGCGGGGTTACGCTCTTTTCTTCCATGAAGGAAATAATACGGCACAATCATGGCAAAGACGACCATTCCCAATAATCCGTAAAGCGCGCTATAGCCGGTAAAGGGAATGATGAAGCCTAGAACATACGGCCCCATGCCGAGCCCGCCGTCCATCGCGACAAAGAACGTCGATGTCGCAAGCCCCATCCGGTGGGGAGGGGTCAGCTTGATCGCGACCGCTTGTGTCGTCGATTGCATATTGCCGAATCCGAGACCGATCAAAGCCCCCGCACCCAATAGCCCCAGGCCGGAATCGGCGACGCTCAGCAACAACAGGCCGCTTGCAAGCGCCACGAGAGCGGGATACATGATGTAATTGGCGCCATACAGATCCATGATGCGGCCGGTGAAAGGCCGAGTCAGCAGGATGACGACGGCATAGACGAGGAAGAAGAAACTGGCTGCTTCCACAAGCCCTTTATCATTGGCGTAAAAATTGATGAATGACAGCACGCTCGAATAGCTGAGTGCCACCAGAAACATGACGATGGCAATCGGAACGGCATTCGCTTCTAAATAATTGGAAAGCTGGAAGCCGGATTTCGCGTTGGAGACCGGTGGTTTTTCCAATGCCGGCACTTCGACAAAGGTGCTCAGTGCCAGTGCCGCCACAGCGATTGCTACACAGGCAGCGAAAATCATATTGTAGCCGGTCCATTGGCTCATCAGCAAACCGATGAAGGGGCCGAATGCCGCGCCGAGCGTGGCGCTCATGCTGAAATAACCGATGCCTTCGCCTTTGCGCGTGTGGGGAATGACCTGGGCGGCGATCGTTCCGGCAGCAGTGCTAGCGACGCCGAGCGTCACCCCATGCAAGAAGCGGTTGAGCATCAAGAAAGGCAAGCCGAGCTGCAGGAAATAAAGTGCCGTCATCCCGACGAACAAGGCGGAACCGAGCACCAATGCGCGTTTTCGGCCAATCATGTCAAGTGTGCGCCCGATGACCAAGCGTCCTGCGAGCGCACCCAAGATGAAGATCCCGGTGACAAGGCCCGCTTCGCTTGTCGAAGCGCCGTATTCTTCGACGGCGTATAAGGCGATGGTGACAATCAATAAATAGAAAACAAGCAATAGCAGAAAATGGACGATGGAAACGCCGATGAAGTCACGTGTCCATAATTTAGGTTTGTTATGACTCAAATGTAAGACTCCTTTGAACGCTTGGTAGCGGAACTATATGTAATATATCTTCGATTTTCCCACTATTAACCGTAGCAGACCCCCGGCATATCGTCCAATATAGGGCACCTGAAAAAGCGCCGCCTCACGAGGCAGCGCTTTTAGATTTTCACTGATTTCAATGAAGCAAACAGGCATTTTGGCTCGTTCATTCAGAGGCGATATCCCCGTAGAATGTCGTCCGGCTTTTGCCATTTTCCTTGGACACATAGAGCGCCGCGTCGGCGTATGACAATAAGGTATAAAGATGTTCCGCGTTGTCCGGGTAAATGGCGATGCCGATGCTGCATCCAAGCTGCACGCGTCCCGCTTCTACGGTAATCGGCTTGCTCAGCTGGTCGATCAACCGTTGGGCCAATTGCCTTGTCGGCATTTGGCCCATGCCGTCACAAGGGAACAACAGGACGAATTCATCTCCGCCAATCCGGGAAATGAACGCACCTTCAGGCAGTTCCGCCTTCAATCGTCCGGCGACTTTCTGCAGCACATGGTCGCCTGCTAAATGCCCTAGCGTATCGTTGGCTTTCTTGAAGCCGTCCAGATCCAAATAGAAAAAAGCTAATTTTCCTCCGGCAGTGCGCGCTTGCTTCATCATGCGATCGGCGGCTTCTTCGAGGGCGATGCGGTTCGGCAAACCGGTCAGCGGATCACGCTGTGCCAAATCCTGCATGCGCTCCAAATCGGATTCCGTCGTGCCGAGTGTTCTGACCAGGCTCTCGAGCGAGTTGGATAAGTCTTCGATTTCACGGACACCGGTATTTTTCGGCAAGGCCAAGTGCTCCCCTTTGCGGAAGGCTTTCGCTTTTCTGGATATTTCATTGAGCGGGCGGCTGATGCGGCCCGCCACCAGCCAGCCGGCGAAGGCGAACAGAACGGCGCTTGCCAAGCCGCTCGTCATGATGATGCGGCTCAAGTCGCGTGCAGCGGCGAAGGCGGTTTCTTCCGGCTGGCGAACCAGTACGGTCCACTCAAGTCCCGGATACTGCCAATTGGTGCGGCCGCCGGTAAATCCCGTCAAATAGGAATTGCCGTCGGGCCATTGCTCCAGCGCCCATCCTGCCCTTTTTCCCTGGGACAGGGTATAGGAATCGACAGGAAGCGGCTGGCCAAGAAATTCTTCAGGGCCGAGAATGACGCGGTGGTCTCCCGGGCTTAACACGAAAACCTCCAGTTCATTTTCGCTGCGGTTCAGCGGGCGCAGGACGAATTCCATCACTTCTTGTGCCCAGTCCCAACTCAAATGGGCGGCCACCACGCCGCCGAACGAGCCATCGGAATAGAAGACCGGCACGCTGATGTCCACGAATTCGAGCTCATGGCCACCTGGGCTCGGCAATAGGTCTGCCAACAGCAGCGCTTCATGGACATCCCCGACATAATCGGTTTTGCGTGCCATGGAATAAACCGGCCGCTCGGACAAGTCCATTCCTTCCAGCAGTTCATTCGTGGAAGCGGTCACCGTCCCGGCTGAATCGGTAATGCCGATCCATGAAAAAGCCGGTACTTGGTCTTGCAGCATTTCAATTTTAGCGCGCTTTTCCTCAATGGGTGTATCGAGTGCGAGTTCTTCGATTTCCCCGAAGGTCTTGATTTCACTATAGCGGCCCCACATGTATTGATCCAAACGGTCTTTCATCTGGAACGCCGCGCTCGATAAAGCATTGCCGCGTTCTTCCTCCAGCCGGTTCGTGCTCACTTCGGAGACGAGCATGCTGAGGACGGCGGCAAAAAGCAGGATGAAGATGGCGAATATCAGGCCCCAATAGTTTCTAAGCGATAATGATTTCATATGGATCCCTTCCAAAATAGGCAATTTTCACGAATACATAAAGTATATCAAAAGTCCTGCATAAAAGGGGGAAGAAGGCAAAAAGAAACAGGCAGCTTGTGCTGCCTGTTTCCATTATTTAGCCGCTTCGATGACCGAAGCGATTTTCGTGATGACGAGTTCGCTGCCGAGCATTGGCGATTCTTTTTTCTCTTCGCCTTCTGACGGTTCAGGGCGCTTATGCGACTGTTTGAACGCATCGCTCGTTTTCCATGCTTCGAAGTTCTCCAATGTTTCCCAGTACATATTGACATTCAATTCATCGTATTCTTCCAGGTTTTGCGTAATGGTCACTTCCACTTTGTGGAAGCCTTCCATTTCCTGCAATGCGCCCGGACGTGTGAAGTTGGGTGCCATTTTTTCGGCGAATCCCGGTTTCATTTTGATGCGGTTAGTCACGATATACATAACAGCAAGTCTCCTTTTTCAGTGGGATGCGAGATACTCCCACTGTATCACAACGCGCCGTGCTTTGTCCGCAATGACCCATGTCAAGCCTTGGCGGCGCTGCGCCTTTTTTCGCTTTGGTCGATCAGTTTCGAGCCTGCCAAATCGCCCGTCACATTGAGCATCGTGGCGCCCATGCCGACCAGGGCATCGATGGCGGTAAGGAGGGCGACCGCTTCCATCGGCAACCCGAGCTGGACGAAGACGGTGGCGATCATGACGATGCCAGCGCCTGGGATGCCGGCGGTACCGACAGTGGCCAGCGTCCCGATCAAGACGACCATGAACATCTCGGAAAGGCTCAGTGGATCCCCGATGATGTTGGCAGCAAATATGGCGGAAACCGCGATACGGATGGCCGCGCCATCCATATTGATGGTTGCGCCGAGCGGCAGGCTGAAGCCGTATAGGCTTTTCGGGATGCCAAGCCCGCGTGCGGCATTGAGCGTCAACGGCAAGGTGCCGGAGCTGCTTTGCGTGACGAAAGCCGTCAGCATCGGTGTCCGCGCGTGCTTGAAGAAATGCAGCGGATTGACTTTAAACAAGAGCATCGCTGCAGTGTAAATCGCGATTTGCACCGCAATGGCGATATACAGGACGGCGACCATGCCGCCAAGCGATACGAGCGTGTCCACGCCTTGCGAACCGACTGTTTCCGCCATGATGGCGAAAATACCGATCGGTACATACTGGAGGATGGCTTTTAAGACGATCAATGTCGCTTCATTTAACGCATTGATCGTTTTCATCAAGTGATTGCCGAGTTCGCCGAATTCCGAGGAACTCCTCATATAGGAAATGGCGATACCGAACGCAAATGCCGTAAAGATAATCCCGAGCAGGTTCATTTCACTGAATGCTGCGATGATGTTGGATGGCACAATGTTCAGCAGCACACTCGTGAAGCCGGGGTTATCCGGCACGTCAAAGGTTTCCGAACCGTCGAGCTGCATGCCCGAACCCGGCTGGAAAATGCTTGCGACCGTCAAGCCGACCATGATGGCGAATGCCGAACTGAACGTGTAGAACAGGAAGACTTTCCCGCCCATACGGCCGAGGTCGCCGATTTTCGATTGATTGATCCCGACAATCAATGTGAAGAAGATGAGCGGCACGATGAGGAAGGTCAAAAGCCGCAGGAGCAGATCCCCAAGTGGTGCCAAAGCGGCCGCATCCGGGCCGAAGATCAAGCCGGCAATGACGCCGAGGATGAGCGCCACAGTGATTTTCAAGATAAGCGATACACGTGCATAGGTTTTCCAAAGAGTTTTCATAAGCGCCTCCTTTATTGTCAATCTATTTTTAAAAACCATATAAACTTAGTCGGATTTGACTTAATTACGATAGCCTTTGCCCTTTGTTTTGTCAAAGAAGCGAACTCGGCAGGAAACAGGAGGACAAAAGGCGAAGAGACGACGAATAAGTGGCCGGCTATCGGAAAAATTTAAAGTATTCTATAATTTCCCAAAATCTCGTGATACGATAAAGCTAGCAGCATAAGCATAATTTGGCGTTAAGCAGAAAGTTGAGGGCGATCCTATGGGCGGAGTCGGGGAAACAGGGGGAGTCGGGTATTACGAAACACAGTACGACTGGATATGGCCACTGATCGGGTTTATTGCGGTGACGGCTTTGGCGATCATGGGCGTAAACTGGATCCTGCGCAAAATTCTGAGGGTCGAGCGAAAGAAGCTCTTTTCCGGTTCGTCGAATTTCGTCAACGATCGTCATGAAAAGGTGGATGCTTATTTCCGTTGGAGCGGGGCAGCCATTTCCATCGGGGCACTCTTTATCTTTCGGGAAACCCAGTCATTTCTTCCTTTAATTGCGCTGCTTGCCATCAGCGGACTTCAAGGCGCTTACACGGTATATATGGAAAGAACCCATGCCGACAACCCGAATGACTATAAATACAGTTTTCTGCATTTCCTCACAAGCACAGTCATTGTCGTTACGTGCATATTCACTTTTTTCCCGGATTTTTTCGGATTCATATTGGAAGATATTCGCTTGCTGGCCGATTTTATAAATTAAATAAAAGCAAGTAATCGATAGAATGAGATAAGGAGGAGGGCGGAATGGTTCATCAAGGAAAAGTGCAGCGCTGGCTGCTCGCCATCATGTTGCTCGCTGTCAATTTGCCGCCGCTGCTCCTGGGTTCATTTCCGAACGGGTTTGCGCTGTATTTTCAGCTATTCGTGTCGGCATTGATCGTATTGGCCTTATTTATCGAAGCGCGCGTCAAGGTCCGGAACGGCAATATCAGTTACCGTGTCGAATTATGGGGCTTGCCGCTTTACTATAAAACGGTCTACGCAGAGGAAATCAAGCGCATTGAGTTCAAGCGCAGCAATTGGTCGTCGAAAGTGGCGGTGGTGCGTGTGAAAAAAGGCATCGATTTGCGGTTCGCTTTATTCGGGAACGGCCTGTTCGGCGACTTGTTGCAATTTGCCATACAGAATAATCTTGAGCTCCGGAAGTCAAAAGACTATCAAACCATCGAAAAGTTCGACAGCAACCGCCGGTAATGAAAGATTTCCGGAAAACGTTTCACGTGAAACGGTGAAAGGGGCAAGCGGACATGGAATTGGAGAGCGGGCGCTTGTGGTTGCGCCGTTACCGCGATGAAGATTTTGAATTTTTGTATTCTTTATTGAAACAGCCGGAAGTCATGCGGCATATCGGGGATGGCAAGGTGAAAAACCGGCAGCAAGCGCTGGAATTTTTATATTGGATCTACCGGATGTATAGAGAACACCCTGAATATGGCTTGTTTTTGCTGGTGCGAAAGGCGGACGGCAAGCGAATCGGCCATGCGGGGCTCGTGCCGCAAACGGTGGGTGGGCAGACAGCGCTGGAGGTCGGCTACTGGCTCGCGCCGGAATTCTGGGGCTTCGGCTATGCCAGTGAAGCGGCGAGGCTGCTGTGCCGGCAAGGATTCACGAAACACAGTCAGAGCGCACTCATTTCACTTATTCAACCGCAAAACAGGGCTTCGCAGAAAGTAGCCGAAGCACTGGGCATGGAATGCGGGAAACCGGTTTTGCACAATGGACAATACGTACTCGTTTACCGGGTGCAAAAGGAGCGATGGCATGCAATTTCCCATACTTGAGACGGAGCGGTTACTGTTGACGGAAATTACGGAGCAGGACACCGACCGGTATTTTGCGCTCCTGCAGCGCGAAGACGTGACGTATTACTACGGCATGGACCGGTTATTGAAAAAGGAAGAAGCACTGGAGATGATCCGTGCGTTTCGCGTCGTGTTCGAATTCATGCGCGGCATGCGTTGGGGCATCCGCTTGCGCGGGGAAGAAGCATTGATCGGGACGATCGGCTTGAACCAGCTTCAGCTGCGTTCGAAAAAAACCGAAGTCGGCTATGAGCTGCATCCGGATTACTGGCGCCAGGGGCTGATGGAAGAAGCGCTGACGGCGGTGCTCGCCTATTGTTTTGACGAGCTGGGCTTGTATCGCGTAGGCGCCACGACTTATCCGGCGAATACCGGATCGAACCGGTTGTTGAAGAAACTGGGCTTTACAGAAGAAGGGCGGCTCCGCGGCTATTTGTATCAGCGCGGCGAATCGTACGATGCACTGATCTTTTCGCTGCTGGCGCCGGAATGGCAAATGCAGCAGAGGGACAATTGAGGACGGAAGGGAAGCGGCAGGATGTTAGGGAAACAAGGATTCAATGAATGGGCAGCGGAATACGATGACACGGTACGCGAAAGCGAGCGCCAAGGAACGTATCCGTTTGCCGGCTACAGCGATGTGCTGACAGCGATTTTCGAAGCGATTGGCCACAAGCCACAGGCGTCTGTGTTGGATATCGGCTTTGGTACCGGTGCATTGGCATCTGCTTTATACGACAAAGGGCACCGGATTTTCGGAATTGATTTTTCTCCTGAAATGATCGGGCGCGCCAAAAGGAAGATGCCGGAAGCGCAGCTGGTGGAATGGGACATGGCGGACGGCTTGCCGCCTGTTTTTGACGGGCTGTTTTTTGATTGCATCGTCAGTACATATGCGCTTCATCATTTGGAGGATGCAGATAAATGGAGCTTCCTCAAGCAATTGCTGAAACGCTTGGCGCCGGGAGGGACGTTATGGATCGGCGATATCGCTTTTCGGACCGAAGCAGACCGCGAAACTTGCCGGAATGAATACGAAAACGTCTGGGATGGTGACGAAGCTTATACCGTTTTTGAGGAGCTCGAAGCGGCCATGTCCAATATCGCAAAATGCGAGTTCAAAGCGCATTCGCATTGCGGTGCTGTTATACAATTGCGGCCCGAATGCCCGTTTTGCCATCCGGCTTATGACTTGGAACAGCGCATCGTTTTTGAGACGGCCAATTGCTGGTTCCTGCAGCACGGAAAGGCGCAAGGCGTGCTCGAAGGGTCAGGCGTCATTGTCCCGAAACAGCATCGCTCGTCGCCGTTCGAGCTGACACCGAACGAATGGCAGGAGACGCAGGAGCTGCTGGGGCTCGCGAAAGAATTACTCGACCAAATCGCGCCGGGCGGCTATACGCTCGGCTGGAATGTCGGCGAAGCGTCGAATCAGTCGATCGGCCATAGCCATCTCCATGTCATTCCGCGCTTCGATGACGAACCGTATGCCGGAAAAGGCTTGAGGCACTGGCTGAAAAAGCCGGAGAACCGCCGTCCTGGGCGAGGCGGTGATGGACGATGAATTTTGAGGAACATGCGATGGCAGAGGTGGATGCACGGGAAATCTCAGCCTGGCGCTATCCATACCCATACGACTTTTATAATGGGGAAGCGACGGAGGAAAGTTTGCGGGAACTGATGGACGGAAGCTATCGGGTGGTGACGGAGCACGGGGAGTTGTTCGGTTTTTATTGCACGGGCAAGGGGGCGCAAGTGCCGGCGGGCCATGAAGCGAATGTATATCCGGAAGGCCCGGTCGATATCGGGCTCGGCATGAAACCGGAAAAGACCGGAGCGGGAAGAGGTGCCGCGTTTTTGGATTTTCTGCTCAATGAAATCAACAAAAGCCATCCCGGCCAAGCCCTGCGCCTCACTGTCGCCCAGTTCAATAAACGCGCAATCCATTTGTATGAGAGCGCGGGATTCGTGAAGGCCGGTGAATTCAAAAATGACTACGCCACGTTTCAAGTGATGCAAAAGGATGAGTGACTTTCAGCGGGCGAATGCATCTGCTATAGTGAAAACAGGGCGGTATCCATCCGGAACTGCACCTGTAAGAAAGCTTAACAACTTAATAGATCTGCCTTGATCTGAAAAACGACAGGGACGGAGAAACCGACAAAATCCAATTCTGCCCGTCCGCCCTTTCGCGGCGGGCTTTTTTCAAAGGTTTCCTTCCCGGAAGGAGAGAATGATGGAAAATACAGCTTCATTGATCAAGATGAAACAGCAAGGGGACAAGATCGCGATGCTGACGGTCTACGATTACCCGTCCGCCAAAATCGCGGAAGCGGCGGGGATGGATGTGCTGCTTGTCGGCGATTCGCTCGGCATGGTCGTGCTCGGCTACGATTCAACCGTCAAGGTGACCGTCGAAGACATGATCCATCATGGAAAAGCGGCAAGAAGAGGGGCACAGGACACCTTCCTCGTCGTCGATATGCCGTTCGGCTCGTTCCACGGCAGCTGGGACCGCACGCTCGAAAACGCCATGCGCATCTTCCAGGAAACGAGTGCGCAAGCCTTGAAACTCGAAGGTGCAGGGGAAGTGCTCGAGGTGACACGCAAGCTCGTCGCCAGCGGCATCCCGGTCGTCGCCCATCTTGGTTTATTGCCGCAATCAGCCGCTGTGCTCGGCGGCTATAAAGTGCAAGGCAAAACCGCCAGCGCCGCCAAGCAATTGATCGAAGACGCCAAAGCGTGCGAAGCGGCAGGCGCCTGCATGCTCGTGCTCGAATGCATCCCGCATCAACTGGCGGCACAAGTCGCGAAAGAACTTAACATCCCGGTCATCGGCATCGGCGCAGGCAGCGAAACCGATGGCCAAGTGCTCGTCTACCACGACACCGTCAAATACGGTTCGCACCATTTGCCGAAATTCGTCCAGTCCTACGCAGAAGCAGGCGAGACGATGCAACAAGGGCTCGCCCAGTACGTGGAAGAAGTGAAGAGCGGCGCGTTCCCGAAAGAACAGCATCGTTTCACGATGAAAGAAGAAGAGCTCGAGCAGTTGTACGGGTCGAAATAGTAAAATACACACTAAAAAAGCAGTACCCGAACATCCCGGGTACTGCTTTTTTGCTTTGACGGATAGTTATTAGCCGCCGATATATGCTGCTGGGTTGACTGCGTTCGAACGTGCGCCGTTCCAGCTGCCGATGTGGATCTCAAAGTGCAAGTGCGGGCCAGTTGAACGCCCAGTGTTGCCCATGCCGCCGATTTTCTGTCCTTGTGAGACTGCTTGGCCGACGGAAACATTGATGGAATTCAAATGTGCATAAGTCGTTGCGTAACTTTGGCCGTTGATGACATGTGTAATGATGATGACGTTGCCGTAGCCGCCCATCGATCCAGCGTATGAGACATAGCCGCTTGCCGCTGCGTGGATTGGCGTTCCTGGGCTATTGGCAATATCATAACCAAGATGCGTTTCCGCTCCAGCACCGATGTCACGTCCGCCGAATCCGGAAGTATGCCGGCCTGCTGCCGGGCGAATGAATCCAGAGCTTGATTTAGGCGCTGCCGCTTGTGTGACGGTCGCTGCAGAAGCGTTGGATTGTGCTGCTTTTTTAGCTGCCGCTTTGCGGGCTGCTGCTTCTTTCGCTTTGCGTTCCGCTTCGGCTTTACGGGCAATTTCCGCTAGGCGGGCTTGCTCTTTGCCGATTTTCTTTTGGAGTGATGAACTGATGTTCATCGCTTTTGCGTGTTCTTCTTCAAGGTCGGCTTTTTCTTTTGCCAGTCGTTTCTGTTCGGCTTTCAGATCTTTTTGAAGCCCATCTTGCTCTTTCTTTTGTACATCCAATGAATCTTTCAACTCAACAAGTTCCGCTTTTTGGCTTTCTTGTTTCGCCAGTTTTTCTTCCACTTCCGCTTTTTGTTCAGCCAGCAGCTTTTTATCCGCTGCTTGCTCGCGCATAATTTCACGGTCTGCCTCAATCAATGTGTTGACGGCAGAAGCACGGTCGATAAAGTCGACAAAGCTGTTCGCTCCAAGCAATACATCAATATAGTCAACGGAACCGCCGCTCAGTTGAATGGCGCGTGCCCGTTCTTTCAAGAGTTCTTCACGTTCTGCAATTTTGCGTTCCAGTTCTTCAATCGATTCTTTCAATTCATCGATTTCGACTTTCGTTTGGTCAATCTGTGCTTGAACGCCGTCGATCTTGCCTTGGGTTTCTTCGATTTCGCCGTTCAATTCCTGGATCTTGTTCATGATTTTTTCAAGCTTCGTCTGATTTTCGACGATCGCGTTATTCTTTGATTGGATTTCCGAATTCAAGTTGTTCTTCTTTTGCTCGACCTGTTGTTTTTCCTTTTCCAGGTCGGACAATTTGTCGGCATTTGCTGTCGGCAGGAAAATCGATAGCGCCAGGACAGCAGACAAGGCTGCCACGAACCATTTTGACCATGTGTTCAATGTGTTGTGCTCCTTTCGCATTCCGTTGATTATTATTGTTTCTCTATATAAGAATTCTTTTCTACAGTAATGAAACTGAATCTTGTCATGAAAAAAAGCCGTCAAAAATTCCGGCAGACCCATTGTACCACCGCATAAACCTATTTATTATTACAGTTTCTTATCAATTGACGGGACTTAATGTCATAAGCGACACATAAGAACAGGAAATGTAATCTTTTATGAGAATAAAGTAATGTTTTTGCAGAATAATTCATGTTTTCTTTTATTTCAGATAGGGCAGGAGTCAGCCGGTCTTTTCGGTTGCGCATTACGAAGGAAGCGTTTTCATGAAACGGGGAGGAGAATGAGGAAAGAAAACGGAAAGGGTGGGATGGCAATATACCATAAGGAGTGATGGATCGATGAAATCATTGAAAAAAGGGGCATTAACATTATCATTGGCGGGGGCTCTTGCATTGAGTGCAGTGCCGTTGAACTCGTCAGTAGTGGAAGCGGTCGGCAATGGGCCAGGATATGGCGGGAATGAGACCATCAACACGTCTATTTTGACAACTTACTCGGAAATGGCCGATTTCTTGAAGAAGCAGGATGCCAAACAAGAAAACATGGAACTTGAAGTCATCGGGCAAAGCGTCAAAGGACGCGACCTGTACGTGGCAAAATACATGAGCAATCCGGAAAACCCGACCATCCTGTTCTTGACCCAGCAGCACGGGAATGAACAGCTGACGACAGAAGGGGCACTTGAATTCATCAAGCACCTCGGCACCGGCAAAATGAAAGGTGTCACGGATAACGTCAATATCCTGGTTGTGCCGATGCTCAATGCAGATGGGGCCATGGGAGATGTCGATTTCTCACTGGAGGATTATGTAGCATCGGGTGACCGGAACTTGACGCGCTATAATGCACTCGGCGTGGACTTGAACCGTGACCACGTCACAAAAATCCAGCCGGAAACAAAAGCCTTGCACACGAATGTGATGAGCAAATACGACATCGATTACATGATCGATCTGCATCATCAAGGAGCCAACAGCGAGCGCGATGGTGAGTTGGTTTCGGGATCGATCCTGTACCCAACCACCCCAAACGTCGACCCTGAAGTGCTTGAAGGATCGAAAAAACTGGGGGCCGTCGTTTTTAATGCTGTCGATTCGACAGGCTGGGGCCACCTCGGAAAATATCGCGGCGGCGACGCTGAAACCATCAGCCGCAACGGCATTGCAGTGGAATACGGCATTTCGACATTGCTCTTCGAAATGCGCGGCATGTCTGACCATGAATACGAGCCGTATGTCCTTGGGCAGAAGAGCAATGGCTATTTGATCAAGCAAACCGTGACGACATTGGAATCGACGGTGCGTGCAATTGCGGATGGCTCAATCGATACGCAAGATACATCGTTCTGGGATACGCTGGCATTCCAGCAAACCCGCGAAACGGAATAAGACGAAGAAAAGCCTTTCCCGCTTTGATCGGGAAAGGCTTTTCTTATTGTAGGGCTTGTTATTCGTCTGCGTCGATGTCTTCCTGGTTTCTGCGGACCACGAGCACGTCGCATTTGGCTGTACGGACGATGCGTTCGGAAACGCTGCCCATGATAAGGCGTTCCGCTGCATTCAAACCGGTGGCGCCACAAACGATGACATCCACTTTCAATTCATTCGCCAATTTTTTCGGAATGACCGTTTTCGGCGAACCGTATTCGATCATCGTATGGACATTCGTTGCACCATGTGAAGAGGCTTCTTCCTTATAACGGGCAAGCAGTTCTTCACCGCTTTGCAATGCGCGTTCTGCAATCGTGCGGTCGTACGCTTCAATGGAGCCGAATGAGCGGTTATCGATGACATGCACCAAGTAAAGCTCCGCATTATTCCGGGAAGCTGCAGCTGAGGCTTTCTTGAAAGCCCATTCCGCTTCTTTGGAACCATCCACTGCTACCATAATTCGGGAATATTTCAAAGTCATTGTCCATTCCTCCTTCTATATTGCTTACCTTTCGATACGCCATCCGGGACTTCCTTCTTTTTTCGGAAAATTCCCTGTGCGTCTTGGCGGATTTGTGAAAACGCATCCAAATCCTGTGAAATCTATGGTACGCTTGAGAAAAGCATGAACAAGGGAAGGGAGGATGACCCTATGGAAGCAGGCTTCGATAAATTGGCGGCGGAGCTCGAAAAGCTCTTGACGATCAGCCATCAAGTAAAAGAATATCAGAAAGGCGATTATCTGTTCCGCGAAGGGGAGGCGGTAAAAGGCCTTTATATCCTCCGTTCGGGGAAAGTGCAAATCGGAAAAGTCACGCCGGATGGCCGCGAGCTTGCGTTGAAGATTTGCGGCACGGGGCAGATGGTCGGCGAGATCACGGTATTCGCAGAAGGAGCCACATATTTGCTGGATGCCCGGGCCTTGACGAACACTGTCTGCTTGAAAATCCCTGTGGAAGAGCTGGAACAATCGCTTGAAAAAGACCCAGGGCTTGCGATGGCGTTCATGAAATGGATGGGCATCGACCAACAGAAAACGCAGACGCGTTTCCGGGATTTGATGCTCCATGGCAAAAAGGGAGCCTTGTATTCGACGTTGATCCGCCTCGGCAACAGTTATGGCATCCAAGCGGACGGCGGCTTATTGATCGATGTCGTGCTGACGAACCAGGAGCTGGCGAATTTCTGCGGCATGAGCCGTGAAATGGTCAACCGGATGCTCAGCGACTTGCGCAAACAAGGAACCGTCGGCATGCAAGACGGCAAGATCGTTCTATACAATATCCCCAAACTGAAATTCGACATCAATTGCGAAGAATGCCCGATTTACCTTTGTAAAATCGACTGATTGCAAAGCCTGCCGTAACGGCAGGCTTTTTGTATGCTCTGGTAATATCAGCTTTTACTCCTTAAAAGTGTGGTACAGAGGGGGATGCAACTGAAACCAAAAGAGCCGTGAAAGGAAAAGCTTCCACTTTTCGACTGCGTTGCAGGGGCACGCTTTCCGGAGGGCTCGCATTGAGCCGCTTCGTCGCTACGCTCCTGCAGGGTCTCAATTGTCTCGCTATTCCTCCCGGAGTCGGCCCCTTACACTTCGTCTCTAGTTTTAAAGGAGAAAATAACTTCTTTTGTCCACTCAATAGAAAATTAGAAATGTGTCATCTTTTCAGCTTAAGTCATTTTCATTAAAGAGCGTGCAAGCATCATATATGTTCATCAACAAAATTTCTACTCAAGCACCTATGGCCCAGATGTTTCATCTAAGGAAGCGATTCCCACACTAGCCTGCAACTGCATATAGAAGTAAATCTGATGAAACACACTCGAATCAGCGAAATCTCCAAGCCGCCGAGCGTAAAGGGGTGAGCCGAAGCAGTAAGACAGGTGCTTTTCATGGCTTACTGCAAGAGGCCAACCCAGAGCACGGCGGCGACTAACAACATGATGCTCCAATAGAACAGGAAACAATGCCACACCCTAACCCCCGCTATCTCCGCCATTCATTCCAACCAATAGCAACTTCCAAAAGCCTGCTCATCCGCAGGCTTTCTTTTTTTGGCAAAAATATGAACAACCGAAAATAAAAATGCGCAGGTGTGATTTATGTCACAGCTAAACCGAAATTTAGGTCCTATGCTAAAGGAAATAGCAAACGAGTGAAGAGGTGGAGAAAGTGGATAAGAAGCAATCGGATCATGACGTGAATTTGAAGGGAACACTCGTCAGTGTATTCTTCGTCGGCATCGTCATCGTTGCCATGTGGGTTGCCGTGTATTTGATGTACGTAGCGAGATAAAAAAAGGAGAGATTCATCATGCATTTCCATAAATACGAGAAGATTTGGCTCAGTTTCGGCATCGTCTCGCTCATTGTCTTTTTGAGCGTCGTCGGGGTCAGTGCGTTTTCACAAAACCATACGCCATCTGGAGGGATGGACACCATCGACCCGGAGAAAGTGAACGAAACAGCGCCATTCGATAACCCAGGGGTCACGCAATTGGACGAGGATACTTACCAAGTGGCGATTGTCGCACTGGCTTTTGGCTACAACGCACCTGACTTGCGGGTGCCAGCGGGCAAGGAAATCATTTTCAAAGTCACCAGCACGGACGTGGTGCACAGCTTTACGATCGACAATACGAAAGTCAATATGATGGTCGTTCCGGGACGGGTCACGACCAAATCCTACACATTTGAAGAACCGGGCAAGTATTTGATTCTGTGCAATGAATACTGTGGCACCGGTCACCATATGATGTCTACGGAAATTGAGGTGTACTGACATGATTGCTCAACCAGAACGTAAAATCGCTTTATGGCACCTAGGTGTCGCCTATACCGCCTTTTTGATCGGCACGCTCATGGGTGTCTTGCAGGTCTTTATCCGCAACGACGCCTTACAGCTCCCGGCTTGGCTTGATTATTACCAGATCCTGACCGCGCACGGCGTCTTGCTCGCACTTATTTATACGACCTTTTTCATTTTCGCCTTCTTTATCACCGGCATGAGCAAGAGCCTCGGCAGCTTCGGCCCGAAAGTCCGCTTGTTTTCATGGATCGGCTTGTGGGTGACGCTTCTCGGAACGGTCATGGCCACAGTGATGATTATCGCCGGGGAAGCGTCGGTTCTATACACCTTTTATGCACCGATGAAAGCGAACGGCTTTTATTACGTCGGCCTGGCCTTGGTCATTGTCGGTACGTGGATCTCGAGTTTTGCGTTGGTCGGCCATTATATGGTGTGGCGCCGCAACCATAAAGGGCAATTGAGCCCTTTGTTCGCCTTCATGACGGTTACGACAATCATTTTATGGATCATCGCCTGTCTCGGCGTGGTGGCGACCGTGTTGTTCCAATACATTCCGTGGGCGTTCGGCTGGACGGATACGATCAATGTGGAATTGAGCCGTTCGCTGTTCTGGTATTTCGGCCATCCGCTTGTTTATTTTTGGCTGCTTCCAGCCTACATCGCTTGGTACACGATCGTGCCGAAACTGCTTGGCGTGAAAGTGTTCAGTGATTCCTTGGCACGTCTCGCATTCGTCTTGTTCATTCTGTTCTCGATTCCGGTCGGGTTCCATCATCAATTGACGGAGCCAGGCATCTCGAACTTCTGGAAGTTCCTGCAGGTGGTCTTGACCTTTATGGTCATCGTGCCATCGCTCATGACCGCATTCTCGATGTTTGCGACCTTTGAAATTTCAGGGCGCAAAAAAGGCGGTACCGGCCTCTTTGGCTGGTTTAAGAAACTGCCGTGGCGAGATGTCCGTTTCACTTCGATTTTCATCGCCATGGCGTTCTTCATTCCTGGCGGCGCTGGGGGGATCATCAATGCCAGTTTCCAATTGAATGAAGTCGTCCACAATACGTTATGGATTGTCGGGCATTTCCATATTACCGTCGGAACGCCGGTCGCGATGACGTTTATGGGCTTGACCTTCTGGCTCATCCCGTACTTGACGGGTCGCCGTTTCACGAAGCGCATGCAGCGCCTCGGCTTTGTCCAGATCATCACTTGGTCGATCGGCATGCTGCTCATGTCGACTGCGCAGCACGTACTCGGCTTGATGGGGGCTCCGCGCCGCACAGCTTACAGCGGCTATAACGACCACCCGTCGGCGATGGAATGGTTTGACGGCATTCTCTCGAACCATGTGACGATGGCGATCGGCGGCACGATTTTGTTCCTGTCTGCCATGATCTTGATGTATATCGTCATCATGACAATGTTTATTTCGCCAAAAGCGGAAACGCCTGAACAAATGGTGGAATTCCCGCTGGCGGAAAGCGATATGTCCCATACGCCAAAATGGCTGGAGAACTGGTGGATTTGGATCGGCATAGCGGCCGTGTTGATTATCGTCGCTTACGCGGTTCCGCTGACCCACATGATCCAACATGCACCGCCTGGCTCGAAAGGATTCATTACATGGTAGGAGTTGAGGACAATGTTCACGATGGTACTCGCATTAATGGCCATTTTCATCGTTTTCACCGCGATGCTCGTTGAGTTGTCGGTGACCGACGAAGACTGAAGAAGAGCTGTTCCGGCAATGCGCCGGGACAGCTTTTTTTCGTCTTGCTCCAACTGGACGCTTTCCGCGGGCACGGCCTCAGCCGCTTCGTCGCTTCCGCTCACTGGAATCTTTTAACTATGCGCAACCAGTTGGAAATTGTATTTGAGCGGCATCTTCTATAGTATTTTAAGGAGAAAGAAGAGGTGGATGTGATGGGGTGGATGGACTGGGTTTTCACCGCCGTGAGCGTTATCTGGCTGGTCGAATTCATCGTTTTTAAAAACCGTGAGACCGGGCAAGGCGACCCGGTCGAAAAAAGGACATTCTTTGGGATCCTATTGTCGCTGATTGCCACCATCGTAGTTGGTTTTTGGCTTCAGGAGCTGGCAGAAAATGAAATTGCATCAGTGCTCAGGCCGATCGGGCTCGTGTTGCTTATCGTAGGCGTCTTTTTGCGATTTTGGGGAATCATTCATTTGAAATCACAATTTACGCGTCACGTGACGGTGCGTGAAGGCGATAGTATCGTCAGCAGCGGCCCTTACCGCAAGCTGCGCCACCCGCTCTATACCGGCTTGTTTTTGATCGGCATCGGCATGGCGCTGTTCTTCACGAGCCTCATTGCGGCGATTGCCGGCGGCTTGTTGCTCGCGTTTGCGCTAAATAAACGCATGCAGCACGAAGAAGCCTTGCTCATCGAGAAGTTCGGACCCGAATACAAGGAATGGATGAAGCACCGCGCCCGCTTGATTCCTTATATTTATTGAAGCTCAGCTATCGTGAATAAAGAAGTGGAAATCCCGGATCTTGCATCCGGGATTTTTCAGTTTGTGGAGAAAGGTAAGAAATCGTATTTTCCGAAGCTTATCGCTCGCTTTCCGTGGGCTCGCGCCCAAGCCTCCTCAGTCGCTTTGCGCCTTGCGGGGTCTCGGTCGTCTCGCTGATCCACTGGAGTCGAGCGAACGCTTCTCCAAATACTTAGATAGACCATTGATTTTTGAATGTAGAAAAGATGACTCTCTTTTTAATTCATAGCGAATCATAGACTGCTTTAACACACTTGGAAATCCCGGATCTTGCATCTGGGATTTTTCTTGTAGACAAAAACTAAAGCGTTTCATTTTACATCGTGTACGATTTAAATTAATATAGATCGTGTAAGATATAATTCTTGGAGGGATATAAAAATGAAACCAATATTTGAAACGACGATGATCAACAGCGGCGGACGCGAAGGCACGGTTTATTCACCGGATAATATTTTCAACCTCGATGTGGCAAAACCGGTCGCGCTCGGCGGGCAGCCGAACACAGCGACGAACCCTGAACAATTGTTTGCGGCAGGCTACAGCTCGTGCTTCAACAGTGCGTTGGACTTCGTGTTGGAACGTGATAAAGTGAAAGTAACGAACAGCGAAGTCACAGCGACGGTTTCCTTGCTGGGCGATAAAACGGACGGTGGCGTGAAACTTGCAGTGCGCCTCGAAGTGGATATCGACGGATTGGAAGATGGCAAAAAACAGGAATATGTCGATAAAGCCCACGCATATTGCCCATATTCCAAAGCGATCAAAGATTCCGTGGATGTGGAGATTGTCGTTCGATAAGCAGAAAAACAGGTGATGACATGGATAAACCGACCAAACTGGAACAGCAATTATGCTTTGAAGTGTATAAAGCTTCGAGCAATTTCTCGAAACTTTACGCAAAGACATTGGAACCATTCGGCCTGACCTTTACGCAGTATTTGGTATTGCTCGTGTTATGGGAAGAAGACGGCTTGACGATGAAAGAAATCGGCGGGCAACTCGGGCTCGGCACCGGCACGCTCAACCCGATCATCAACCGGATGATTCAAAATGGCCGCATCGTGAAAGAACAATCGGCTGAAGACCGCCGCGCTTTCCGGATTTCTTTAACGGAAAAGTCGCGTGCGGATGAAAAGCCGATTGAGCAGGCCATTCACGACAAGATCACCAGCTGCAATTACCTCGATGTCAATGCCATCGAACTAATGAATAACCTGAAAGCCTTAAATGCATTTTTCGGCGAGATGGATCTGTGAAAATTCATGGAAACAGGAGTGATGAATGATGGGAATCTACGAGATTAAGGTCACCGATGCCAGCGGGGAAGAGTACAAGCTCGAACGCTACAAAGGCCAACCGATGGTCATCATCAACACGGCGACCAAATGCGGCCTGCGCGGCCAGTTTGACGGCCTCGAAAAGATTTACCAGCGCTACAAAGATGAGGGCCTAGTCGTACTGGGCTTTCCGTCCGATCAGTTCGGCCAGGAAGTCGGGGAAGCGGCAGATGCCGAATCGTCGTGCCGCATGACTTACGGCGTCACGTTCCCGATGCACGACATCATCAAAGTGAACGGCAAAGACGCACATCCCTTGTTCGATCATTTGACGTCGAACACGAAAGGCTTCCTGTCGAGCGGTATCAAATGGAATTTCACGAAGTTCCTAGTCGACCGAGATGGCAAAGTCGTGGCAAGGTTCGCACCGAAAGATACACCCGATTCGATGCACAAAGACATCCAGAAAGTGCTCGAGGCCTAAACACCTTTGTTCACGAAAGCGGCGGGATGTGGTAAGCTGAACGTCACGATGAGTGAACGGGAGTGAACGAAATGGGTAAAGCGAAAGCAAAAGCAAAAAGCGGCGTAGGTCAAGGCACCGGCAAAAAAGGCTGGAACCGTTGGGAAAAAGGCAAAAACAAAGCCAAAAGTTTTAAGCCGTATACAAGCAAAGACAATAAAGAAGCCACGAACCAAAAAGGAAAGCAGCCAGAAGCTGAATCTGAATGGGTCGATGGATAACAAGAGCCGCGCAGTAAGTTGCGCGGCCTTTTTATTTCCCGGGAAATAGAAATGGCAGTGGAAAGCGGTGGGGATTTTGCTATGGGCTGTGCTAAAGCGAGGTATTGAAAACCAACGTGAAGCACAAACGAGCTCCCGAACTAAATACTATCTACCTTACCGATGCACGCCTTAGGAAGCGATTCCCCCACTAGCCGGCAACTCCTTAGAGAAGCAGATCTAATTGAACACACACGAATCTATGAAATGTATTAGCCAGCCAGCGACAAGGGTGAGCCGACGCAATAAGACAAGCGCCCTTCTTGGCTTATTGCTAAAGGCCAACCCAAAGCAGGCTGGCGACTACAAAGATGATGCATAACTAGAGCACAGGAACGATTTCACAAGCAAGTTCTCGCTGTCTTCGCTGAAACAGAAAATTTGAAAACCTTGTATCAAAAAATAACTACAAATTGAAAGTTTTATACGAAAAACAAGCCAGCGACTAGACCCTTTTTCACTTTCTACAGGAAGTACGAGAAAATCCTTGCGGCGAAATTCGAACTGGTCTATAGTGAAACTACAAGATTTGGTGATGATGTAAAAATTCAACACCATATATAGTGATACCGCAATAAGGGTGCCCAATATGGGCTGAAAAGGGAATCCGGTGAAATACCGGAGCTGTTCCCGCAACTGTAAGCGCAGACGAACCATGAAATCCACTGTCCAATGGACGGGAAGGGCATGGGGAGAGTGACGCGCGAGCCAGGAGACCTGCCTTTGTTGTCGTTTTGCACTTCTCCGGGAATTGGGAAGGATGACAAAGGTTTGGTTCGTGTGGCCCAAATGTGCCCACTTAGTTAACTTGCGTTCATGCTCCCATTCTCTCTGGAGAATGGGGGCTTTTGTGTTGTTAGAAGGAGGAAATTAATATGCACAGAGAACAACTTCCGGCCGGCGTATCCAGGACGATCCAGTCCCGGCTTGTCTTGCCGCCGGACACCAACCATATGGGCACGATTTTCGGGGGCACCGTCCTCGCGTATATCGACGAGATCGCCGCCATCTCGGCAATGAAGCATAGCCGGCGCGCAGTCGTGACCGCATCGATCGACAACGTCAATTTCCTGTCCTCGGCAAAAGTCGGCGATATCTTGATCTTGGAAGGCGTTGTCATTTCGACGGGCCGGACATCGATGGAAGTATACGTCAAAGCAGAATGCCAGCACATCGAAAGCGGCACGCGCAGCTTAACGACCACTTCGATCTTGACGATGGTCGCAGTGGATGCAGAAGGGCGCCCAACGCCAGTCGCGAGCGTGGTGCCGGAAACGGAAAATGAAAAACGATTATTTGACAACGCACAGGAACGAAAAGAACGCCGAATGATCGCAAACGAATACGCAAAGGAGCTGTGTTAAAAATGACTTTAGGAGCAGTAGAACGCGATAGAAAAATTCAGGATGCACTCGACCGGGTTTCGATGGACGAACCGCATTGGACGTTCGAAGCGGCAGGATTATATTTGGAGAAATTATATGAGCAAGCGGCACTAACGCGAGGCTACAGCGCAGCGAATAAATACGATGATTTCTACGGATTGATTTATGGGCTTAGCCGCCTTGGGATTTATTCAAAAGATTTGCTGGAAGCTTACTCCGAGGGCGAAATCCGCTTACTGGGACAAGAAATTTCACCGGAGCGCGATGAATTGTTCAATTACATAGGATTGTTCTTGCTGGCGGACCGTTATTTGGCAAAAGACTATGACGGCCGTGTGTGGGAATTGCCGCAGGAGCGCTTTCTCGTCATCGCGATGACTTTGATGCAAAAAGAACCGAAAGTGCGCCGCCTCGAACTCGTCAAGGAAGCGTATTGGGCGATGAGCAATCTGTATATGACGGTGGCGACGCCAACTTTATCGAATGCCGGAAAAAGTTTTGGCCAAATGTCTTCGTGTTTTATCGACACCGTAGCGGATTCGCTTGATGGCATTTACCAGAACAACTGGGATGTCGCACGCCTGAGCAAAGACGGCGGCGGCCTCGGTGTTTACTACGGAAAAGTGCGCGCACTCGGCTCGGACATCCGCAAATTCAAAGGCAATTCATCCGGCGTCATCCCGTGGATCCGCCTGCTCAACGACACAGCGGTCAGCGTCGACCAACTTGGCCAGCGTCAAGGCGCAGTGGCGGTCTATTTGGATGTCTTCCATAAAGACATCATGAATGGCTTCCTGGATTTGAAAACGAATAATGGCGATGAGCGCCGCAAAGCACACGATATTTTCACCGGGGTCTCGATTCCGGATTTGTTTATGCAAAAATTGCAGGAAACCGATGAAAACGGCCGCAGCGTCGGCGAATGGCATACGTTCTGCCCGCATGAAGTGAAACAAGTAATGGGTTGGAAAGACGAGCAGGGCAATTTGCTCGGGCTCGAAGACTTCTACGACGAAACCGACCGTAAATACTTCACGGAAAAATACGAAGAAGCGGTCAACCATCCTTTATTGGCCAGAAAATCGTTCCGTGCGATGGATATCATGGCGCGCATCATGGTGTCGCAGCTCGAGACTGGCACACCGTACATGTTCTACCGTGACGAAGTGAACCGCCAAAACCCGAACAAGCACTTGCGCGGCATCGGCAAAACATCCATCTATTGCAGCAATCTATGCAGTGAAATCGCACAGAACATGTCGCCGACTGAAATCATTAAAGAATACAAAGATGAAGAAGGGAATCTCGTCACTGTGAAAAAACCGGGCGATTTCGTCGTCTGCAATTTATCATCCATCAACTTGCCAAGAGCGGTGCAAGCGGACGTTTTGTCCCGCCTCATCCCGATTCAATTGCGCATGCTCGATAACGTCATCGACTTGAACACCATATCGGTCGGCCAGGCGGAAGTGACGAACCTAAAATATCGCGCCGTTGGATTAGGGACATTCGGATGGCACCACTTGCTCGCGCTTCGCGGCATCCACTGGGAAACGCAAGAAGCAGTCGATTATGCCGATACCTTGTATGAAGAAATCGCTTGGCACGCCATACGCGCATCAGCGGGACTGGCAGAAGAAAAAGGCGCCTTCAGTGAATTCACAGGTTCTGAATGGCACACGGGCGAGTATTTCGAACGCCGCAGCTATACGGGCGAACGCTGGGACGCCTTGCGCCGCAAAGTATCTGCATCCGGTGTCCGCAATGGCTGGATGATGGCGGTCGCGCCAAACTCGTCGACCGCGAAAATCGGCGGCTCGACAGACGGCATCGATCCTTTGTATGCCGTCGAATACGCAGAAGAGAAAAAGAATTTCCGCTTTAATGTGACGGCACCGGACCTTAACCACCACACATATGATTATTACCGCCGCGCGCGCCACGTGCTGGACCAAAAATGGAGCATCCGCCAAAATGCCGCAAGACAGCGCCATATCGACCAGTCGATCAGCTTTAATTTATACGTGCCGCATACGATCCGCGCCAAGGAATTGCTCGAATTGCACCTCGAAGCGTGGAAGTGCGGCTTGAAGACAAGCTATTATGTGCGCAGCACGTCGCAGGAAGAAATCGAAGCATGCGAGGCATGCGAAAGCTAAGGAAGGATGATGAGTATGGAAACGTTAACGAAACAAGTCTTGATGGACCCGGATGCACCGAACCGCTCGACCGCCATTGTCGGCGGAGCGAGCTCAGGTCTGCTCAATTGGAACGACATCGCCCATCCGCATATGTATGAACTGTACCAAGCGCTGCTCGCGAACTTCTGGAAAGCGCAGGAAATCAATATGCAGGATGATATTAAAAATTGGGATTCGCTATCGGATACCGAGAAAGATGTCTTTTTGCGCATTAACACGCAACTCGCGTCTCTCGACAGCCTGCAGACACCAACGATGACCCAAGTCATGGACTATGTCAGCGATTCAAGTTTCAAGTCGATTTTTGCCGTCATCGCCCAGCAGGAAGCGGTCCATACCGAGTCTTATTCCTACGTGCTCAGCTCGCTCGTGCCGCTCGATGAACAGAACCGGCGCTTTGATGAAGCAAAGAACGATCCGCTCGTCAGAAAGCGCAACGCACGCATTTTACAAGCATACGAAGCATTTCGTACCGAGCCGAATTTGGAAAACCTGCTGAAGCTTGCGGTCAACTCGATCAATTTGGAAGGCATTTATTTCTATGCGGGCTTTGCTTTTTTCTACCACCTCGCGCGCCAGCAGAAAATGCTCAAGACCAGTACGATGATCAGCTATATCCAGCGCGACGAAATGCAGCACGCTTATTTCGTGTCCCAGTTTATCCGCATCTTGATCGCAGAAAACCCGGAGCTTGCGACAGATAGCATGAACAACTGGATCCGCGAGGAAGTGGCGCACGCCGTCGAACTCGAAAAAGAATGGGCCCAGCATATCCTTGGGGAGATCGATGGCCTGGACCTTGATGAATTCAATGAATACGTCGAGTATTTGGCCAACAAGCGGCTGCGCCAAATCGGCCTTGGCAACCTCTATGAAACGCGGGACAACCCGATGCCGTGGATCCGCGTCTTCGGTGACGATATGATGAACAGCACGAAGTCGGATTTCTTCGAACAGAAATCGCGCGCCTATACGAAAGTATCGGAGTCGAACGGCTTTGACGAATTATAAACCGAGCGTTGCAATTGTCTATGCTTCTGCGACGGGGCACACTGAAACCCTTGCGCATATGGTGGCGGACGCTTTCGTGCGGCAAGGGGCTGAACCGGATGCTTTTCGTGTAAAGGAATTCGATCTCACCAAACTATGCCGTTACGATATAGTTTTGGTCGGCACTTATACGTGGATGAACGGTGACATTCCAAAGCAGCTTCACGGCTTATTTGAAGCGATGGAACAGCAAGACAAGACGCTTGTTACAGGTGTATTCGGGACAGGCGACCGCTGTTTTGCAACCTATTGCGGGGCGGTGGATCTGTTCCGGGACATGCTCCATGCGAAAACCATTTTAGCCGCGACGCTCAAAGTCGAACAGATGCCGTCCGCGGATGACCGCAAGCGCTGCGGCGCATTTGCGGAAAGTGTGCTGATGAAATACAGCCATCGCAAAGGCATGTTGTCAGCCGCCAACTCCTGAATCCTCCCCCTAGTTTCTCCTTCAGGCAAGCGGGTATAGAGCAAATAAGGAATTGAAACAGAGGAGGAAGGGCGATGGCACAACAGAAATGGCTGAAAGTCGGCGCGGCGGCAATGCTGTCTGCAGGAATGCTCGCTGCATGCGGCGGCGGGGAAGACGAGCCGGAAATGGAACAGGAAACGGATGTCATGCCGGGCGAGAACCATGGTGATTCGGACGACAACGATGATGAGGAAGAAGAGGATTAATTTTGTATAAGCAAACATAGGCCTATGGTTTCCCTTTTTGCACGGTTTATCTTATACTATTCACGGATGGAAAACTATAGTATTTCCGTTCAGGCACCACTTTTCACCGCTTAATGATACCCGACTTCAATTTGGTAAAATGGAACAGACAATAGCGCTGGAACCAACGCCGAAAAAAGCCCTTGCCTGGGTTTTTTCGGCGTTTTCTGTTCCGCGCAACTTGCTTTAAGAAAGGGGAACGATATGAAAATCGAACACACTATCATGGACCTGGCACAGCAGGTCGGGAACTTGCTTGAGGCGGAAACTGATACGACAGATATGGAATGCCTGATCAAAAAAAACCGGACCGTAACCATTCAATTGCATGATAAAAGTTTTGATTGCACATTGGAACATGACATATCGTTTCGAAACCTGAAATCCGATGGCTCTGCCATGAACGAAGCAGACATATACTTGCTCCCTGAAGAAGTGCCGTTATTTACGCAAGCATTGCAACAATACCCGATCGCCTTGCCGACGGAATTTGAGCAAAGTATCGACTCGAACCCGAATATTGTGTGTCTGCGGCTTACTGCAGAAGAGCCGCCGGAGAATTTTGCCGCACGGCTTGCAGCTGCATTGCGCCAGATCGATTAAATATACAAAACCCGGATTACCTGGTAATCCGGGTTTTTAATATGCATCCTTTATTTGGAAAACGAAAGGCAGCATGATAGAGTGGGCATAATGGAATTTCAAATCCATCTGGAGGGTTGGGCATGCGTAAACATATAATATATTTCGTAGGATTCCTGGCGCTTGCAGCAGTCAATAGCTGGATAGACCACGCGCAAGAGGGTGTATGGAATTTCCAGGAAAATATTTTCAAAGCCTTGTTCATCGCGCTATTCATACGCGGCGGGTTTTGGTTTGAGAAGAGAGTGTACAGGAAAGAAGCACAGGAAAAAGGCGAAACCGGGAATTAACAGGATCCGGCCGTGAAGTCCATCAGGCCAATATTCAATTTAGGCGCTTTCCAATCATAAGACATGCCATTAGATAATCGATGCTTAATCCTCATCCTCCCTTTATAATGAATTTACGCAACATTTCACTTGAAGAGGAGTTTTTCCCGTGATTGCCATCATCGATCAATATGATTCATTTACATATAATCTTGTCCACTACTTCGAACGGCTTGGTGCACGTGTGGAGGTCTTCCAGAATGACCGGGCCGTGCTCCAAGACATCGAAGTCTTATCGCCGGAATTGATCGTGCTATCGCCAGGGCCTGGCAAGCCCTTGCAGCCAGGAGTGGGAATCGAAGCGCTCGAAGGGCTCAGCGGGAACGTGCCGATACTCGGCGTATGCCTTGGTCATCAAAGCATTGTGGAATTCTATGGCGGTAAAGTCCGTAAAGGGGCAAAACCGGTCCACGGGAAAGTGTCGGAAGTGGCACACAGGGGGCAAGGGGTTTTTGCAGGGCTGGGTTCACCGACGCCGGTCGTACGCTATCATTCGCTTGTGGCAGACAGCGAGACGCTGCCCGCCATTCTCGAAGTGACTGCATTAGCGGAAGATGGCAGCATCATGGGCGTGCGCCATAAAGAGTTGCCCATCGAAGGCATCCAATTCCATCCTGAATCGATTTTGACGAAGGATGGCTTTCAGATGCTCGCGACCGCCTACCAGAACGCCCAATTATGGAATCGTGAAAAGAAAGGAGGCGCACACGATGGCCCCTTATCTGCAGTTTGATTTTGCGAAAGCCGACGGAACGCCGGAAACGGTCGCTTTTTCCGAGCCGCAAGCGGTTCTTGAAGCGAAGTCGCTGAAGGACGTAGCGGGCGTTTTTGAACAAGTCGACCGTTACACGTCGCAAGGCTATTACGCCGCGGGTTACGTATCCTACGAAGCAGCGCCTGCTTTCCATCCGGAAATGGCTGTACGTGCCGGTGCTGAAATGCCGCTTGTCTGGTTCGGTATCTTTAGCGAAACACAAGCGCCAAAACCAGTAAGCGATGCTGAGTATGAAGTATCGGCATGGACGCTTGAAGGCTCCGTTGCTGAGTACAAAAACGGCATCCGGAAAATCCGCCAGGCCATCGAAGAAGGCGATACCTATCAAGTGAATTACACGGAACGCCTCACTGCGGGGTTCAAAGGGGATGCGAAAGCATTTTATCGGCAGCTCGCACGCAACCAGCAAGCGGATTACAGTGCGTACTTAGACATCGGCCGCCATCAGATCTTGTCGGCATCGCCGGAACTGTTCTTCCGCATCGACGGCTCGCGTATCCGCACGAAGCCGATGAAAGGCACCGCACCACGCGGCAGGACGAGCTGGGAAGATGAGGCCATTTTGGATGTGCTGCTCGAATCGGAAAAAGAACGCGCCGAGAACTTGATGATCGTCGATCTATTGCGAAACGATATGAGCCGACTCGCCAAGCGGGGGACGGTTCGAGTGCCGAAGCTGTTTGAAGCGGAAAAATACCCGACCGTCCATCAGCTCACGTCGACGGTGGAAGCCGAACTGCCGGAAGGGCTTCGCGTATTCGACTGGTTCCAGGCATTGTTTCCTTGCGGTTCGATCACCGGCGCGCCGAAAGTCAGCACGATGCGCTATATCGCCGAACTCGAACAGACGCCTCGGGAAGTCTATTGCGGCGCAATCGGCTATATCACGCCTGAGAAAAACGCCATCTTCAATGTGCCGATCCGCACCGTCGTCATCGATCAGGACAAATCGGCTGCGCGCTACGGCGTAGGCGGCGGCATCACCTGGGATTCGACATCCGACGGCGAATACGAGGAACTATTGACGAAAGCGCGCGTGCTGACAGACCAGCGTCCGGAATTCGCCTTGCTCGAATCGCTCAAGCTGGAAGACGGCAATTATCCGCTTGCCGCACTGCACTTCGCACGGCTGAAAAAAAGCGCAGCATATTTCCGTTTTGCATTGGATGAAGAGGCGATGGCGAAACAATTGGAATCGCTTGCTTCAAAGCATGCAACAGGCCTTTTCAAAGTCCGCCTGACGCTTGAGCGCAGCGGCAAGATGGAGCTGGCCGCACAGCCGGCAGCCCCGATCGAGCAGCCGATCCGCTGTGCACTCGCCAAATCGCCAGTAGACAGCCGAAATGCATTTCTCTATCACAAAACGACCAACCGCAGCATCTATGAACAGCACCAACAGCAAGCGGCTGACGCTTTTTCCGTACTGTTATGGAATGACCGCGAGGAATTGACCGAGTTTACCATCGGCAATCTGGTCGCAGAAAAAGACGGCTGTTTCTACACGCCGCCCGTCTCAAGCGGCCTGCTCGCCGGTGTCTACCGCGAACAGCTACTGGAAGAAGGGCGCATCGAAACGAAAGTGCTGAAAAAAGACGAGCTCGATACATTTGACGCCATTTGGTTCATCAACAGCGTCCGCGGATGGTTGAAAGTGGAACTTGATGAGATCAACCAAACGCTTGGGAAGCTCTAAAGCGGCATCTTTACTCAGCAGGATATATCAATCAAAATTCCCCAAACCACGCTCAAAAGCTGCGTAGTTTGGGGTTTCCTATATTCGCACACACTTCTTGGTCAAAAATTTTACGATAGCCAATCCCTGCCCTCCCATGTAATGGATCCGACCATTAGCCATTACCAGGAAACTTGGAAAGCTGCCATTAAGTCGCTTCCTTAGCCGGCAGTTCCGATATCAACCAAAGGAAACAGGCAGCGTAGCCAAGGCCAACGCCAAAAATGGCTGATGATTACCCGAAGCCCAGAGTGGAATCTTCCATTGATATGCCATTTTACGATGGATAAATTCGCCTGGATCAACAATGCGCCAAGAAATAAATGCATCCATCCATGACAGAAAAGCTAGCTTTTCTATATTCATAGAGGAAGTGCTTATTTCGAAAGCTTTTCCACAGAATGGCTATAGCGCCTACTATTTGCCAATCGCAGGAAATGCTACACTTGAGAATGAGAAATAACTGGACCGATACAACGGAAACGGGGGCATACGGAATGGATATGAAAACATACTTGTCGCTTGATGCGACAGCGCTTGCAAAGCTGGTGAAAAAAGGGGAAGTTAGCCCAAGGGAATTGGTGGAACTAAGCTTTCAGCGTCTAGATGAAGTGGAACCGAAACTCCATGCTTTCACAGCGGAGCGCCACGAGCAAGCTTTGTTGGATGCGGGGAATGTAAGAAACGGCATCTTCGGCGGTGTGCCGGTGGCTTTGAAGAATATCTCGCAGGCACTCGCGGGACAGCGCTTGAGTTCGGGATCGAAATTGCTGGCAGACTTCCGCCCGGAACGCGATTCTCATTTCGTCTCGGGCTTGAAAGCGGCCGGGCTTATCCCGATCGGCCACACGAATACGCCGGAATTCGGCTTGAAAAATATTTCAGAACCGGAGCTGTTCGGCCCGACGCACAATCCGTGGAATACGGATCATTCACCAGGCGGCTCAAGCGGCGGGGCGGCGGCCGCTGTCGCATCCGGCATCGTGCCGGTCGCAGGTGCCAGCGACGGGGGCGGTTCGATCCGCATTCCCGCATCGTTCACGGGCCTGTTCGGGCTCAAGCCGACGCGCGGCAGAACGCCAGTCGGGCCGGGAGCGGGGCGGCAATGGCAAGGCGCATCGATCGACTTTGCACTGAGCCGGACGGTACGGGACAGCGCCGCGCTGCTTGATGCCTTGCAGGTCGTCCAGCCGGAAGCTGCCTTTCAAACGCCGCTATTTCCCGGCAACTATGCGGAACAGCTGGACCGGGAGTTTAGCGGGCCGCTGACGATCGCGTTCTCGCTCGAATCGCCTGTCGGCACGCTGGTGTCAGAAGATGCGAAACAAGCTGTGCTGAAGACGGTGCGCTGGCTTGAAGGCCAGGGGCATAGAGTCGAAGAACAAGCCCCTGATATCGACGGCGTTCAATTGATGCGTGAATATTATTTGATGAACAGCGGGGAAATGGCGCTGCTCCAGAAAAACCTGGAGAAAACAATCGGGCGCCGCTTGTCGGAAGACGATATGGAAATCGAGTCCTGGCTATTGGCAACAGCCGGCAAACGGGTTTCGGCCGCCGACTATTCCGCGAGCCTTGCCGCATGGGACGCAGCTGCCGCGAAAATGGCAGAATTGCACGCGCGTTTTGATTTCTACATTACACCGGCGACAGCGCATCCGGCCCCGGAAATCGGTGAATTGAGCCATTCTAAAGAATCGCGTACGCGCTTATTGCAAGCACTCGACATGGCGCGTGATACCACCGATCAGCAAGAATTGATCTATGCAATGTTCTTGCCGAGCCTTAGCTACACGCCGTTTACGCAGTTGGCGAATTTGACCGGCCTGCCGGCGATGTCTTTGCCGCTTCATGTGACCGAAGCGAATTTACCGATTGGCGTCCAAGTGATGGCGCAAAAAGGCGAAGAGCACCGCTTGCTGCAACTGGCGAAACAGATCGAACAAAGCGGCTTGTGGATCGGCCAGCGGGGCAACCCGTTCTTTCAATAGAGTTGAATTGTTTCATAATAGAAGAAAACAAAAAAATCCCTGGAAAAGGAACTCCTTTTCCAGGGATTTCATGCGTTTTAAGAAGAAACAGTTTGTTGGGTTGCTTGGACCTTGTCGTCTTTTTCATAATTGCGTTCCACGCGGCGGATGTCGATGCGAATCAAGATGGACAAGACGAGCGCAACGGAAATCAATCCGATGAAAATATAGAAAACCGGCACATAGCTGTTGGTTGCGGAATAGACTTGTGAAACGATCGCCGGCCCGATAATGCCGCCGAGAGACCAAGTCGTCAGCAAATAGCCGTGGATGGCGCCAAGCTGTCTTGTGCCGAACATATCGCCGATGAAGGCAGGCAAGTTCGAGAAACCGCCGCCATAGCATGACACGATCAGCAAAATGAATACTTGGAAAATGATGACGTTCGTGATGCCCGGAAGCATAACGAAAGCGACGATCTGGATGATGAAGAACATCATGAATACAGTCGGGCGCCCGATATAATCGGAGATCGCGGCCCAGCCGAGCCGTCCGCCACCGTTAAAGATACCCATGATGCCGACAAGTGTCGCGGCACCGGCTGCCGTCAAGCCGACCAATTCCTGTGCCATCGGGGACGCGACCGAAATGATCATGATGCCGGCGCTGACGTTGATGAGCATCATCGTCCACAGCATCCAGAAGCGGCGTGTTTTCACGGCTTCCTTAGCGGTCAATTGTGCCAAATCCTTTTTCATGACCTTCTTGCCGGAAGCAAGATCCGCTTCCATTCCTTTAGGCATGAAGCCTTCAGGCGGCGGTGCGATGTAGGAAGCGCCGAGTGAGATCAGGATGAAGTAACTGATTCCGAGAATATAGAAAGTAGTTGTCACGCCGACTGACGCGATCAAACTCGCAGCGACCGGTGCAGTGATGAGGGCGCCGGCGCCAAAGCCCATGACAGCCATGCCCGTCGCGAGCCCACGGCGGTCAGGGAACCATTTGACGAGTGTCGAGATCGGCGCGATGTACCCGACCCCTAGCCCCATCCCGCTCATGAATCCGTATGTAAGCAGGAACAGTACGAGTGAATCGATTTGCGTTGCAAAGCCAGCGCCCGCTTGTCCGAGGCCGAACAAGAAAGCGGCGACCATGGCGGATTTACGGGGCCCGTTCTTTTCGACGAAGCCGCCGAAGAACGCAGCGGAAATCCCGCCGAGTGCCATCATGATCGTGAAGGCGTAAGTGATTTCTGTTGGGGACCAGCCCATTGTTTCACTGATGGGTTTCGTATAGACGCTGTAGGCATAAGCCGCTCCGATCGACAATTGGATCGCGATGGCGGATAACGCAATCAGCCATCTGTTTTTGTTTGTCTTCATAAGTGAAATTCCTCCTTTGTTTCGTAGAACTTGTTTCTAGAGAATACATGGTTTTCACTATTTCGACAAACTAATTTTCTGAATTGAAAAACTTATTTGATAAAAATATGATATTCGTATTAAGTGGAGTTATAGATTTACCCGATGAAGTGAGTGAAAATCGCTCTTTTTTAATGAAAAAGGAATAAAATAGGGAAATTAAAGTAAGCGTTTTCAGAAAAGTCCAAATTAGCTTGGGAATATTTGCTCATTTTTCACTGAGAGAGGAATTTTCTAGTTTAAAGGAGAGATTCTGTGCTTGAGAGAGAAATCGACAGTCCGAAACCTTGTAACCATGCGGTTTTAAGAATCAGTGGAAGAAGAATTTCAACTATTCTAAAATTTTCTGTTTTAGATGCTATTTTCTCTCTTTTAGATGGATAAATGCTATTTCAGGCAATATAATTATTGTGATATAAAAAATCCGGAAATGCACCCGAGATATTGGCGTATTTCCGGAAATCAAAGCTATTTCGTCAACCCACTTTCATCTGGACGATGTCACGGATATAAACCATTGCTTGTTATTAGTGAATGGATATTGGAAGATTTCTCGGATCACAGAAGGAGACCCACTATCCGCGAAAGTAGTTTGCGATTGGACATTGACGCTTGGGCGTGGGGACTGGCAGACACGCTTGGAATTCACCAGCACAATGTGGGCTGATGAAGAGAAATTTTACGTAACGAGTGAGTTGGCCGCATTTGAAGGCGATGAAAAAGTATATGATACATGCCGTGAATTTGAAACGGATCGGGATTATAACTAACCCCAAAAAAGAGGCAGCACTGTGCTGCCTCTTTTTGGGGTTTAGATTACTTCCTCACGATAAAAGTTATTGCATATTCTCTTTCCATATCTCCAATTCAGGGTCGCTCAGTTGTTTCAAGACATCGTCCCGCCCTTGGTAAATATGTTCTTGCATCGCAATCTTCGCCCGCTCTGGTTCTTGGTTTTCAATGGCTTTCCAAATGGTGTTATGGACATCCAGTGAGCGCATCAATTGGCTTTCATTGTACCAATAGAAGGAACGGAAGATAAGCGGCACCACCACCACTTTGGAAATGAGCGACATCAAATACTCATTTTTGGTGGCTTTGTAGATTTCTTCGTGAAATGCCTGGTTGGCTTGCTGCAAGCTGCGGATCGAATAAATGTCTTCGTGGTTCAATTCGTTGATGGCTTTTTCATAAGCTAAGTTTTTATTGTGGATTTTTTCAAGATCTTCATCCGTCCGGTAAAGCGCGGCTTCACTCGTCCCGTGGCTTTCCAGGAGCGCCCGCACATTATAGATTTGGCGGATGTCTTGGATGGTGAACTCCCGAACAACATACCCTCGTCGTTGAAAAGGCGTGATAAGGCCATCGGATTCCAATTGTTTGATAGCTTCCCGCACTGGGGTCCTGCTAACTTGCAGGCGCTCGGCCAATGCTTCTTCCGTCAAACGCTTGCCGGGTGGCAGTTTGCCGATAATAATTTCATTTTTAATCATTTCATATGCGTTCATTTTAACACCTCTCAATTTATTGTATACAAAATATTAATTTGAAACAAATGAACATATTTCTCTAATTGAATTTTCGCTATTTTACAAAGGATTTAAAAAATAAGTCAATAGTACCCAAAATGTTTGTTGACCATATTGTATACAATGTGTTATTTTTTTATCAATTGCTAATTATCCGAAAATTTATTCTGTCCGGCAAGTATGCGTCGCAGTAAAGCATCTTAAGGTGGTGCGTTGTTTTTTATTCCATGCAGAGGATGCGCAAACGAATAAATTGGATACAATGCAAAAAATAGATGGGGGTGCCACGTATGACAAATCTAAAAGAGTCGAGCGCTATTCAGGGCGAACCACAACAAGAAGAAAGCAGGCTGCCGTTGCAAGGCGTCAGGGTACTGGAACTGGGCACATTGCTTGCAGGTCCATTCACAGGAAGGATGCTCGGAGACTTCGGCGCCGAAATCATAAAAATTGAGGCGCCTGACAAAACGGATCCACTGCGTGAGTGGGGACAACAAAAAGATGGGGAAGGACTATGGTGGCCGATCCAGTCGCGCAATAAAAAATCGGTCACCTTGAACTTACGGACTTCGGAAGGCCAGGAGATTTTCAAGGAGTTGGTGAAAAATGCCGACGTCATCATCGAGAACTTTCGTCCTGGAACGATGGAGAAATGGAATCTTTCCTATGAACAATTGGCTGAAATCAACCCAGGCCTCATCATGACGAGAACATCTGGATATGGCCAGACAGGTCCTTATAAAGAAAGAGCTGGATTCGGCAGTGTCGGCGAAGCGATGGGTGGCATCCGGAATGTCACTGGCTTTCCGGATCGGGCGCCTTCACGCATCGGGATTTCCATTGGAGATACGCTCGCTGCATTATTTGCGACCATCGGAACGCTGACTGCACTTCATGAACGCCACCATTCCGGAAAAGGGCAGGTGGTCGATACGGCCATTTACGAATCGGTCTTTTCAGTCATGGAAAGCACGATTCCGGATTATTTGCTGGCAGGCTATGTGCGCGAACGGATGGGCAATATCCTACCGGGTGTCGCACCTTCTAATATTTATAAAACTAAAGACGATACGTACATCGTCATCGGCGCCAATGCAAACGGAGTCTTTAAGCGTCTATGCGAAGCGATGGGCGAGCCCGAGTTGTTCGATAACCCGAAATACAATACCCATCACGCCAGAAGCGAGAATATGACTGAACTGGATGAACTCATCGAAGCTTGGACGAAAACACAAGACACACAAGTAGCGCTCGAAATCCTGGCGGAAAAAGGCGTGCCTTCGGGATTGATCTACACCGCCAAAGATATTGTCGAAGACCCCCATTATGAAGCACGCGAAATGATCATCAAACGGGAACATCCGACTCTCGGCGAATTCCCGATGCCGGGAGTTGTACCGAAATTGAGCCGGACGCCTGGAGAAGTGAAACATGTAGGAGCGGAGCGTGCAGGAAAAGACAATGCACTCATATACGGAAAAATATTGGAATATGGCGAAGAAAAACTGAAAGAGCTGGAGGAGCGCGAAATCATTTAAGGAGTGATGGGTTTTGGGAAAGACTTTATATGAAAAAATCTGGGACCGGCATGTAGTGGCCCAACAGCCAGAGCAACCGGACATTCTTTATATCGATCTACATTTAGTGCACGAAGTGACTTCACCGCAAGCATTCGACGGATTAAGGCAAGCGGGCAGGAACGTGCGCAGGCCAGACAGGACTTTGGCGACTATGGACCATAGCATACCGACTCTTAACCGCGACCAGCCTTTTGAAGATGAAGTTGCGCAAAAGCAAGTAGAGGCGTTGCGTAAAAACTGCGAAGACTTCGGCATCAAACTTTTCGATCTTTTCCATAAACAGCAAGGCATCGTCCATATCATCGCGCCCGAACTCGGATTGACTCAGCCAGGGCAGACAATCGTCTGCGGAGACAGCCATACCGCGACGCACGGGGCATTCGGCACATTGGCTTTTGGCATCGGCACGAGCGAAGTTGAACATGTCCTTGCCACACAGACCTTGAAGCAAAGCAAATCCAAAACGATGGCGATTGAATTCCAAGGGCAATTGCCCACCGGCGCTTCCGCTAAAGATTTGATCTTGGCGTTGATCGGGCGATACGGGCATGATTTTGCAACCGGTTACACAATTGAATATCGCGGCGAAGCTATCCGCAAGCTGTCGATGGAAGAAAGGATGACCGTCTGCAATATGTCGATTGAAATCGGCGCAAGGGCAGGCATGATCGCACCGGATGACACGACATTCGCCTATTTGTCAGATAAACCCTATGCTCCGGAAGGTGACCAATGGGAACAAGCGCAAGCAGAATGGGAAAATCTGTTCAGTGATGTGGATGCGGTATTCGACAAAGTGGTGGAATTCGATTGCAGCAAAGTAGAGCCCCAAGTGACATGGGGAACAAACCCCGGCATGGTCGTTTCCGTAAACGGCCAAGTGCCGCCACTGGAAGACCTGTCTTTGGAACAACGGAAAATTGCAGAAAGCGCTTTGGCTTATATGGGGCTGGAGCCAGGCGTAAGAATCCAAGACATCGAGGTCGATACGGTCTTTATCGGCTCGTGCACGAATGGCCGCATTGAAGATTTGCGGGAAGCGGCAGCTATCGTAAATGGCTACAGCGTAAAAGACGGCATTCGGGCACTGGTCGTTCCAGGTTCACAGGCAGTCAAAGCACAAGCGGAATCAGAGAACCTGGATCGTATCTTCATAGACGCTGGATTTGAGTGGCGGGAAGCGGGATGCTCCATGTGCCTCGGCATGAATCCAGACATCGCCAAGCCCGGAGACCGGGTAGCTTCTACTTCCAACCGTAATTTCGAAGGCCGGCAAGGGCGCCAGTCGAGAAGCCATTTGGTCAGCCCGGCGATGGCTGCGGCAGCTGCAATCACCGGCCGCTTTACCGATGTCCGGGGCTGGCCGCTTAGAACCGGGGAAGGAGTGACACGATGAAAGCGCTGAAAACTCATACGGGAACGTTGATGCCGCTCGACCGTGCCAATGTTGATACAGATGCCATCATTCCAAAGCAATTTCTGAAGCGTATCGAAAAAAGGGGCTACGGGCAATTCCTCTTTTATGATTGGCGTTTCAATAGAGATGGAACTGAAAACGAAGAGTTCATTCTGAACCGTGAACCCTACCGTAACGCCACTATTTTGCTGACACGCGATAATTTTGGCTGCGGCTCGTCGCGCGAGCATGCGCCTTGGGCAATTGAAGACTATGGATTCCGTGTGATTTTGGCTTCTTCTTTCGCGGATATCTTCTATAATAACTGCTTCAAGAATGGCATTTTGCCAATCCGATTGCCTAAAGAACAGATAGAAGAACTGTTTAGCAAGGTTGCGGCACAGCCCGAGTACACCTTGACGGTAGATTTGGAATTGCAGGAAATTCGGGATTCCAACGGCATGACAAAGCATTTTGAAGTAGACGACTACCGAAAGCATATGCTGCTTGAGGGAATGGACGAGATTTCCGCAACGATCCGGCACGAGGAACAAATCGATGCATTTGAGCAGCAACATCGTCTTTACTATAGCTTGTAATGATGAGAAAAGTTCAAAATACAGCAATTAAAAGGAGCTTCGGATATGGAGAAAAAGCAAATTAAAGAGCCGATTCGAAAAAAATGGATTTGGATCGCTTTATTGTTGATCGTTATCGGAAATGTCCCATGGTATTTGCCGATCGGCTCATATGAACCTTTGATTTTCGGTGTTCCTTATTGGGCTTTGATCATTGTCGCATTTTCACTGATTTTATGCGGCTTCTTGAGTTGGGTGACGTTGAGGGAGTGGAATATTGTAGAAGATGAGGAAGAAGCGGAGAAGAGGGGGAAACTAAATGAGTGAATTGGTGTTTGCAGGCCTGGATGGCGTATTGATTCTATCAGCTTACGCAATCGTCATGCTGTTAATCGGCTATTTCTCTGGCCGTGGAGACAAAACGCTCCATGATAGCTTGAGCAACTATTACTTGGCGGGGAAAAATTTAGGGATTGTGGCGTTGTTCTTTACGCTATACGCCACGCAGTATAGCGGGAATACTATTATTGGCTATGCACCGACTGCTTATCGCACCGGCTTCTCCTGGCTGCAGTCGATTTCATTCATGACGATCATAATCGGGGTTTATTTGCTCTTCGCCCCACGCATGTATGTCGTATCGAAGAAAATGAACTTCATTACCCCTGCAGATTGGATATCGCATCGTTTCAAATCGAAAGCGGTGACAATTCTGGCAGTCGTACTTATGCTTTGGGGGCTTGGGAACTACCTGCTTGAACAATTGGTGGCAATCGGCCATGCCGCATCGAGTTTGACGGGAGGAACGATTCCCTATCAAGTGGCAGTAATCGCCTTTGTTCTGGTCATGCTGATTTACGAATGGTTGGGCGGCATGAAAGCCGTTGCTTTCACTGACGTAATGCAAGGCTTGGTCTTGATGGTCGGGATTGTCATCTTTTTGGTTGGTGCCGTCTATTTGGTTGGAGGAGATTTCTCTTCGGCAACCCAGTACATCGCAGCGAATGAACCTGCGAAACTTGGCGTGCCGGATATGCTGACTTCGGTTAACTGGTTCAGTATGTTGTTATTGGTAGGTCTCGGGGCAGCTATTTACCCTCACGCCGTGCAGCGGATCTTTGCGGCGGACAGCGAACGCACCTTGAAACGCTCGTTCTCACGCATGGCGTGGATGCCGCCGATTACGACAGGTTTGGTGTTTGTCATCGGGATTTTGGGCATCGCGCTCATCCCGAATTTGGACACGGCGGGTTCCGAACAATTGGTAGGGTTGATGGCGAATGAAATCGCCGGCATTAATGGGTTCTTTTATTGGGTCATGATCATTTTCTTCGGGGCAATTGTCGCAGCGATTGTGTCGACGGCTGACTCTGTGCTACTGAGTTTTTCGTCCATTGTTTCCAATGACATCTACGGCCGCTTTATCAACCCGAAAGCTCCCGAAAAGAAAAAAGTGATGGTGGGGAAAGTAACCGGTGTCTTAGCGGTCGGCTTGTTGTTATGGATTGCTTGGAATCCACCGGCAACGCTGTACGAGATTTTCGTGCTGAAATTCGAATTGCTCGTCCAGGTATTCCCGGCATTTGTCTTGGGCCTTTACTGGAAGCGCATGGCAGCACAGCCTGTATTCTGGGGCATGCTTGCCGGTGCGATCATTGCAGGCGTATTGACATGGACAGGCCATAAGACGGTGTTTGGCATTCACGGCGGCGTCATCGGGCTCGCTGCTAACTTCTTTATCGCTGTTGTCGGTTCATACCTTGTGCCGCTTACTGTCGAAAAAGAAGCGGAACTCAAAAAAATCGATTTGGCATAAAACAGCTTTCTTAATGCTGAATAGAATGTGGCGATCAAATGGACAACTCAACTCATATAAAACCATTCAAATCAATCAACCCCTGGCATATGCTTGGGTGGCTGCTTGTTGCCCAGGTAATGGTCGCATTCATCGGCCGGAGCCTGGCGCCGCTCGGGGTATTGATCGGAGAAGATTTGTCGCTGACCAAGGCCCAGATCGGCATGTTGCCGGCTGCCTTGTTCCTCGGCCAATCCATTGCTTCCATCCCCGCAGGATTTATCGTCGACCGCATTGGCTCCAAACGCTTATTGCTGTATTTATCGTTCGGTCTTGGCGGTGCTTTTATGTTGATGGCCATCACCAGCCATTATTTTTTTGTACTGTTGATGGTCGTTATCGGGGGAGTCGGTTATGGCACGATGCATCCGACATCCAATAAAGGGATTTTGCACTGGTTCCAACAAAAGCGTGGAACGGCGATGGGCATCAAGCAAATGGGTGTTACATTAGGGTCGGCTCTATCGGCCCTTTTGCTATTGCCGCTGGCAGCGGTGTGGGGATGGCGCATGGCATTACTGGCGGCATGTGGCCTGTTGATGGCAACGGGCGTGCTTGCTTATCGTTTTTACAGGGATCCGCCTTCCGCAGAGCCTCTTGAACAAGATAGGAAAATGAGCTGGCCTTATTTAAAGGAATCAATTGGCGACATGTTCCGCCATAAACCACTCGTTCTTCTCAGCATCGCCGCCATGGGCTTGAGCGGGAGCCAATTGATCTTGAATACGTATATCGTCTTGTTTGCTTATGAACAACTCGGGCTCAGCCTGTTGTTAGCGGGCATGCTCCTGGTTGTGTCAGAAGTAAGCGGTTCTCTCGGGAGGATAGCGTGGGGAATTATCAGTGATACCCTATTCAAGGGACAGCGTTTGATTGTCCTCGTCTATATTGCCGCCTTGTCAATCGGCGTCGCTTTCATTGTTACCCGGCTTCCGGTGGGAGTTTCATTTATGGCTGTCGCTTCAGTCGTTGCCGTTTTCGGTTTTTGCATTTCCGGATTTAATGGAATTTGGATGAATGCGGCTACAGAACTTGTGCCTTTCAAGCAAGCAGGAATCGCAAGCGGGTTTACGTTAATGATCGGTTCGTGGGGTGTGATCATTGGCCCGCCATTATTCGGTTACATTGTCGATCTTTCGGGTGATTTCAATTACGGATGGTTCTTCCTCGCGTTTATCTTGCTCCTTGTCATTCTTTTGCTTTTGTGGGCAAGGCGATTAGCGAACAAAGGAAGTTAGCATTAATAAAGGAGTGTAAAACGATGAATATAGATTTGCGCAGCATCGATACGAAACAAGCATATAAACTGATGACCGGCTCGATCGTGCCCCGGCCGATCGCTTGGGTTTCCACGATAGACGAAGACGGCAACCGCAATTTAGCGCCTTTCAGTTTTTTTACAGTCGCCTCACGAAACCCGGCTACATTATGCATTTCAGTCGGTCCTGGGGTCGGCGACAGGGAAGGAACGACCAAGGATACCTTATCGAATATCCGAAGTACCAAGCAATTCGTCGTCAATATCGTGAATTCTCCACTTGGCGACGAGATGCACATCAGCTCGGGTAATTTGCCTGCAGAGGTGGATGAGTTTGAAGCGGCAGGGCTAACACCGGTTGAGAGCATAAATGTGCAAGCGCCGCGAGTAGGGGAAGCGCCGATTTCCTTTGAGTTGGAGCTGGATCAAATCATCGAAATCGGCAGCGACCATTTGATTTTGGGAAGAGTCGTTCAATACCATATCCAGGATGAATATTATCTCGGCAATTATAAAGTAGACCTCGAAAAGCTCAAACCGCTGGGCAGGCTGGCAGGCAATTATTGCGAAGTCGATAATTTGTTCACTTTGCCCAGAGTAAAAGTGGAAGAAGGGATCAAGTGATGGACGAAAGAGTGATCATGACCGATGTCACGGGCAGAGATGGATTTCAAATGGAAAAGGACTGGATCGCTACAGAAGATAAGATCAACATCATTAACCAAATTATCGCATCGGGAATTCCTCGCATCGAAGCAACTTCGTTTGTTTCACCGAAAGCGGTTCCGCAAATGCGCGATGCACGTGAAGTAATTGACGGAATCCAACGTGAAAACGTGGAAGTGATTGCACTCGTGCCTAACGTCAAAGGTGCTGAGCTGGCACTCGAAGCAGGCGTGGATGAAGTGAATTATGTGCTGTCCATCAGCGAGACGCACAACCAGAAAAATGTCAGGAAAACGGTCGGTGAATCGATCGAAGGGGTCAAAGACATCCAGAAATTAATGGATTCTTCGAAAATTACAGTAAGTCTAGCCACAGCGTTCGGCTGCCCGTTCGAAGGCTTGTATGAAGTCGATAAAATCCTCGGCAATATCGAAACTTTGACAGCTGCTGGCATCAGCCGATTCACGATTGCCGATACGACCGGCATGGCGAATCCTGTGCAAATGACGGAGTTTATCTCCACCATTATGGAACGGTATCCCGACAATTATTTTGGGCTGCATCTCCATAATACGAGAGGGATGGGCTTGGCGAATATCTATGCAGCTTACCAGGCGGGAATGCGCCATTTCGATGCTGCTCTAGGCGGTATCGGCGGCTGTCCATTTGCGCCTGGGGCAAGTGGCAACGTCTGTTTAGAAGACGTGATTCACATGTTCGAGTTCATGGGGGTGCCGGTTGACGGCAATTTGCCGGGGTTGATTGAAACTGCACTTGGTATGGAGAAACTGCTCGGCAGGACGCTCCCGGGGCAAGTCATGAAATCGGGACAGGCCGATAAAACGCATATTGCATAAGAAAAGGGCAAGAGGCATGCAGCCTCTTGCCCTTTTTTCTGTGAAGCGTGCAGATATCATTTGTCCGCCAACCGCTTTTTCGTGTGCACCGATACTTTTTCATCGAGAACATAAGAATCAAGAAAGTCCAAGAATAGCTGGGCGGCTTGCGCATGGAAGCTCGAGCGATGGGTGATGTAATGGAAGCGGCTCTTATTCGGAAAATCGGACAGGCTGATCGCACCGATGGTTCCGGCATTCGTCTCGCTTTTGACGGTGGATTCGGAGAGGTAAGAGATGCCGAGGCCGAGTGCGACCGATTCCTTGATTGTCTGCGAGCTGCCAAAGCTCATTACTTTCTTGGGGGCGATGCCAAGCTGCGCGAACAGCTTATCGGTGACGTCACGCGTGCCCGAACCGGGTTCGCGGATAATCCATGTTTCCGCTTCAAGCAACCGGGGGTCGACTTGTGAATTGCGGATGATCGGGTGGTTGGGCCTGGCGATGATGACCATTTCTTCTTCCGTGAATAATTCGATGTCGATATCCTGGTTGCCGATGTCGCCTTCTACGATAAAACCGATGTCGAGTTCCTGTTTGTGGGTTTGCTCGATGATGGCCTTGGAGTTATGGATCGTAATGGAGGGTGTGATGTTCGGATGGCGCTTATTGAACGCATAGATGATGCTTGGCAGAAAGTACTCGCCGAATGTATAGGCTGCCCCGATCGACAAAGGCATAGCCGCCGACGGTTCGAGTTCCAGCAGGGAGATTTTCAATTGGTCGTATTTAAGGAGGATTTCCTTAGCCTGTGCGTAACTCAATTGCCCGGCTTCCGTTAACTGGACGTATTTATTGTTGCGGTCGAACAGCCGGACGCCGAGCTTTTTTTCGAGCGCCTTGATGCTTAAGGAAATGGCGGAAGGGGTCATGTGAAGCAATTCGGCTGCACGCGTGAAGCTTTTTTGTTCAGCTGTCGTGACGAAGATCTCTAATTTATGGTCCACGGTATCACCTCGTTAAGTTTTTCTCATTATACTATTAAATATATTTAATTTTACTTATGAAAAATGTTTTTGTAAAATTTGAATAATACAAAAAGACATCTTTATTCGGAAGGGCGAAAATTTATTCAACCGAATGAAAGGATATGGGAGGAAATGACATGGATTATTCAAATCACCCTTACCCGGGAAAACGCCATACGGTCTTCGGCAAAAAAGGCATGGTGGCGACATCACAGCCGCTTGCCGCACAGACAGGGCTTGAAATATTGAAAAAAGGCGGCAACGCCATCGATGCGGCGATTGCGACTGCTGCCACTTTAACTGTCGTTGAACCGACATCAAATGGCATCGGGGGAGATGCCTTCGCGCTTGTGTGGGTGAAAGGCGAGCTGCACGGCTTGAATGCTTCCGGACCATCCCCTCAGGAATTGACGATCGAAGCAGTGAAGGCGAAAGGGCATGAGAAGATGCCGACGCACGGGTTGGTGCCAATTACGGTTCCAGGAGTTCCCGCTGCATGGGCGGAGCTCTCGGAACGCTTCGGAAAATTACCGCTTGCTGAAACATTGGAGCCCGCGATCCGCTACGCGGAGGAAGGCTATCCGCTGACGCCGATTCTCGGCAAGTTCTGGAAAAAAGCGTATGACAATTTCAAGAAGACTTTCACCGATAAAGAATTCAAAGCCTGGTTCGAAACTTTCGCACCGGATGGCCGCGCGCCGGAAATCGGCGAGATGTGGAAATCGCCTGGCCATGCCGACACGCTCCGTAAAATCGGCGATAGCGATGCCAAAGCCTTTTACGAAGGCGAGCTGGCAGAGAAAATCGACAGCTTCATGACGGAACACGGCGGCTTCCTGAAAAAACAAGACTTAGCCGCGTATAAGGCGGAATGGGTCCAGCCGATCTCGACGAGCTATAAAGGGCATGAAGTATGGGAAATCCCGCCGAATGGCCAGGGCATGGTCGCACAAATGGCGCTCAATATCTTCAAGCAGCTGGACGAGCCGGCATGGCAGAGCGGCAACACGCTGCACCAGCAAATCGAGTCGATGAAATTGGCCTACACGGATGGCCAGGCGTTCATTACCGAACAAGCTGACATGCCAGTGACGGCTGAACAGCTACTGTCCGATGATTATGCCGCAAGCCGCGCGAAACAAATCGGCGCTGAAGCCGTGGACCCGGTTCCGTATGAACTGCCACAAGGCGGGACGGTCTATCTTGCGGCGGCCGATGAAGAAGGCAATATGATTTCGTATATCCAGAGCAATTACATGGGCTTCGGATCGGGAATCGTCATTCCTGGTACCGGCATCAGCCTGCAAAACCGCGGGGCGGATTTCTCGCTCGATGAAAATCACCCGAACGCCTTGAAGCCCGGCAAGCGCACGTTCCATACGATCATCCCGGGATTTTTGACGAAAGCGGGCGAGGCGGTCGGGCCGTTCGGTGTCATGGGCGGCTATATGCAGCCACAGGGCCATTTCCAAGTCGTGGTGAACACGCTTGATTACTTATTGAATCCGCAAGCGGCACTCGATATGCCACGCTGGCAATGGATGGGTGGCAAGAAAGTGACCGTGGAAGCGGAATTCCCGAATTACCTGGCACAGGAATTGCAGCGAAGAGGGCATCAAGTGGAAGTGATGGCCGATCCAGGAAGCTTTGGGCGCGGCCAGATCATCTGGCGCAATCCCGAAACAGGCGTGCTTGCAGGAGGCACGGAATCCCGGACGGATGGGGCGATTGCTGTTTGGTAAAAGAACAAAGCGTCAAATCGATCGATCTCGCCATGGCTTTTTTCCGTGCAGGCATGCTCGGATTCGGCGGCGGGCCGGCAGTCATCCCGATCATGCAGCGCGACGTAGTGGAACGCTACGGCTGGATGACGGACGATGACTACGGCGATACGATTGCCCTCGCCAACACAATGCCTGGGCCGATCGCGACCAAACTTGCCGGCTATATCGGCTATCGTGTGGCGGGGCTGCGTGGATGTTTGATTGCCCTGGCCGCCTCCGTCATTCCGACCGTCATCTTGATGATCCTGCTTCTCGGCATCCTGCAAAATTATAAAGATGTGCCGTGGGTGGCGAATATGTCAAATGCGGTTGTTCCGGTCGTGGCCGTCATGCTCGGTGTCCTGACGTGGAATTTTATCCAGCAATCCGAAAAAGCGCTCGGATGGAGCCGGGCAATCCTGTTGATCGTTATTTCAATTCTTCTTCTGGAAGTGTTTGGTCTGCATCCGGCTTTTCTGATCGCCGCTTTGATTCTTCTGGTCCTCGTACCATTCATTAAAAGGACGGTGAGCAGAACATGATTTACTGGCAGATTTTCCTGGCTTTCTTCATTCCGGGCATCGTCGGTTACGGCGGCGGGCCGGCCTCGATCCCGCTCGTCGAAAAGGAAGTCGTGGATCGCTATGGCTGGATGGATACACAGGAATTCAGCGAAGTGCTGGCGCTTGGCAACTCCTTGCCTGGCCCGATTGCAACTAAAATGGCAGGGTACATCGGCTATGCCGAGGGAGGTGCCCTTGGCGCCATCGCCGGCCTGTTCGGGGCAGTTGCGCCATCGCTGATCCTGATGATTGCGCTTATGGCGGTTCTTTTCAAATACAAAGATTCACGCGAAGTGAAAAACATCTCGAAAGTCGTCAAGCCGGTCATCGCCGTCTTGATCGGCGTCATGACATTAGACTTTATCTTAACTTCGGAAGCGTCGCTCGGAGGCCTCCAGACGGCAATCCTGATGGTGGCAAGCTACCTGATGCTCGAGAAATGGAAACTGCACCCTGCTTTGGTTATTGGTCTGGCGTTGTTGTATGGGGCGCTGACAGGAATTTCTTAAAAAAGGAGAAATGTATATGAAAAGAAATGCATGGAGAAAAATGGCGCTGGCTACAGGAGTTTCAGCAGCTGCACTTGGGCTTGTAGCTTGCGGTGAAGAAGATAGCGGGGCAGCAGTCGAGAATTATCCGGAACGTGAAGTGGAAATGATCATTCCTTGGGCTCCAGGAGGAGGGAGCGATATTGAAGGCCGCCTCGTCGCTGAACACGGCGGCAATCATTTTGACCAATCCTTTGTTGTCATCAATTCACCTGGGGTCGGCGGTACGGTCGGTTTGGAAGAATTGACTGAACGGGAAGCTGACGGCTATAGCATTGGGCAAATTCACGAAGGGCTCCTAGTTGCCCACCATACAGACATTACATCAATCAATTATGACAGCTTTGAACCTATTGCTTCAATGTCCGCCTCCGATCAGATTTTGGCGGTCTCGAATGACCTGGGGATCGATTCCCTGGAAGAATTCGTGGAATATGGCAAAGAAAATGAAGTGCGCTTCGGCGGAACGGTGGCCGGTATCCCGCGTGTGTGGGTCGAGCAACTTGGACGTGCACTTGAGATAAATTACAATCTCGTTGGCTACGAAGGCTTGAGCGAAGCGATTCAAGCACTCGCAGGCGGCCATATCGATGCAGCGATTGTCGATTATTCGTCAGCAAATGAATTCGTCGAAGCGGGGCATATGAAATTCCTGGCCATCGGTACATCGGAACGCATCGAGAGATTGCCCGACGTCCCGACATTCGTGGAAAGCGGCTATGACGTGACAATGAGCATCAACCGCGGTTATGTCGCCCCAGAAGGCACAGACCCTGCAATCATTGAAAAATTGGCAACTGCTTTCGAAGAGGCTTCAAATGATCCAGCTTATATCGAGGCCGTACAAAATGTAGGAACCGAAGTCGATTTCATGGGGCCGGAAGAATATCGTGCTCATTTAGAGGAACAAGACGAAATCATTAGCGAAATCGTTCAGGACCTCGAATAGAAAGTGGACTAAATGGATGTTACAGCGGAAGCCTGGGGGCGCGTCTAGACTCCCGGGCTTCATGCATCCAATAAGAAGGTGAGGAACAACATCATGGGTGAGATATTGATAGGTTTGGCATTGATTGCGCTTGGCGCAGTCATTTATCTGCGATCGAACGATTTCCCGGCGCTCAACGAAGTTCATCTCGATGCCGGCTCCTTTCCAAAATTGATTGCCGGGCTTTTGATTTTATTGTCGCTCATGCTGATCATCAAGCAGGGACTGGCTCTCATGAAGTCTAAACCGACTGGTGACGAGCGGCAAGGAGCAGGTGAAAGAGCGCGAGGTTTTTATAAAGAATATAGATTGGTAATTCTGACACTATTGGTTTTCTTTATTTACATTTTCCTGATGCAATTTATCGGATTCGTCGTCTCCACAATCGCATTCATTATCTTTACGGGTTTGCTAGTAGGTTCCCGGGCCAAAAAAGACATTATAGTCATCACCATTGTTTCTGTCGCCGTCACACTCGGGACCTATTTCTTCTTTGAAAACTTCCTGAATGTCCGATTCCCCTCCGGAATCTTCTTTTAAACCAACATAGAAAGGAGGTCTTTCTAGATGATGGACTTGTTTATTCTAGGAATTGCTGAAATATTTCAATGGCGTATTTTGTTAATCATCTTGGTAGGGGTAATCGTTGGGATTTTGGCGGGTCTGATCCCGGGCTTTACGGTCGCCATGGCGATTGTGCTGACGCTTCCGCTGACATTCGGCATGGACCCTGTATCGGGTGTCGCAGCGATGGTCGGCGTCTTTGTCGGAGGCATGTCCGGCGGTTTGATTACGGCAGCGCTGCTTGGAATCCCTGGTACGCCTTCATCAATCGCCACGACCTTCGATGCTTACCCGATGGCGCAAAAAGGGGAGCCGGGCAAGGCGCTATCGATCGGCATTTGGGCGTCATTTCTAAGCTCGATCATCAGCTTCATTCTCCTTGTCTCGATTGCGCCTCAAATCTCCAAATTTGCACTGATGATGGGGCCTTGGGAAATGTTCTCGCTCATCGTCGTTTCCTTGACGATCATTGCAAGCGTCACGGGCGATTCAATAATTAAAGGTTTGATAGCCGGCTTGTTCGGTATTCTCATTGCAACAGTCGGAGCAGATCCGATTTCCGGTATCTCACGCTTTTCGTTCGATTTGCAAACTTTGAGGGCGGGCATCCCCTTCCTGGTGGTGTTAATCGGGATGTTTGCGATTTCGCGCCTTCTTGTCTCACTTGAACGCAAAGAGCTGGACAAAGACGACGCCAAGCGCGCTGAAGAGAAATTAAAGGATGTCCAATTTGTCCTGCGTCCAATCCATACCATGCTGACGGTTTTAAAGAAGCCGGGTACGTTGCTCGGTTCTTCTGCCATCGGTGCCATCATTGGTGCGATTCCTGGCGCGGGCGGAAGTATCGCCAATATAGTAGCCTATGACCAAGCAAAGAAATGGTCCAAAAATCCAGAGAAATTCGGGACAGGCTGTGAAGAAGGCGTTATTGCTTCAGAAGCCGGAAACAACTCCACGGTCGGCGGTGACTTGATCCCGACAGTGGCTCTAGGCATACCGGGTTCAGCAGTTACAGCTGTATTGCTCTCTGCATTGATGGTCCATGGCATCACGCCGGGCCCTTTGCTGATCGTCAATGAGCCGAACATCGTCGGCGGTATCTTCTTTGCCTTTCTTGTCGCCTCTTTCTGGATGCTGATCACCCAGTTTCTTGGTATGCGCTATTTCATGAAAGTGACGCAGGTTCCGGTACAAATACTAGTCCCGGTGATACTGGTATTATGCGTAATCGGAACATTCGTTCTCAATAATCGGTTTACGGATCTCTACATTTTGCTCGTTATGGGGTTCATCGGTTATCTTTTCACCAAGTATAATTTTTCCTTGGCTCCAGCGATTATCGGGGTTATTCTCGGGCCGATCGCAGAAGTCAACCTACGCCGTGCAGTTATGGCCGATCCGGAATGGACATTGTTTCTGACACGCCCCATTTCCTTAACATTCCTCATTCTGGCTATACTGTCCATCTTATTCACCGCATGGCAGAACTACCGCACCAACTATCGCTTGAAAAAGAATATCAGCTAATTGCCAAGGCCAGTGACCCGCTACAATACCCGGGTTATTGGCTTTTGTAAATGGGCTATAATGGAAACGAACTTTTAGATGAAGTATGATGAAAGAGAACATAACCAGAACCTGAAAAGGAGATGGAGAGCGATGACCATCATCAAAGAGTCGACGGATCGGACAAATGTATCAGGACAGCCTGAAGCGTTTATCCGCAACCATCAATATAATTTCATTAAAGAACAGGCCTTGGCGCTTGTGACGGCGCATGCGACGGCGAACGATGCGGAAGTGCTGAGCGTGTTGCGCCATTTGAGCCATGAAAAAGTGTTCGCATTGTTTCCGGCGTTGACAGAAGAGCAGAAAAACGTATTGCGCCCATTGACGGCGGTAAAAGACACTGACGCTGCGGAAGAGTTTCTGGCGGGGCTGCGCCCTTACTTGATTCCCTTTCCAACTGTCAACCTCGACAATTTAAAGCGTTTGTTTCCAAAAGCGAAAAGGCTGAAAGGGCCGAATCTCCCGGCGATGGATTTCCATGCTTTGTCGTATTTGTCCTGGCAGGAAAACACCAACCGCTTTTTGGTGGCTGAACGCAATGGCCGACTGCAAGCCGTGAGCGGCCAATTCGGCGCGAGCCGCAAGCAGGGCGTCTGCATGATTTGCCATAAACACAGCTCGGTCGGCTTATTCATGGCCAAGACCAAAGGCGCGAACATTGACAGCTACGTCAAGCACGGCCAGTACATCTGTGCAGATGAAACGGCGTGCAATGCCCGCTTGACGACCGTCGACCGTCTCGAGAAATTTTTAGATCGGCTGGAACGCTAAATGGCAGAGGGCATGGATTGGGTATGGTTAATCGGGCTCTCGATAGGGGCAGTCGGGGCGGTGTATTTATTGCTGAGCCAGCGGATCCAGGCATTGGAGGTGCGCATGAAACATATGTCAAAACGCATTGAACAATTGGAAGCGGAAGTGAGTTTAGAAGAACCGGCGATCAATGACGAGCTGCGGCGCTTGATTGCCGAAGGGCAGGAAGTCCGCGCAGTGAAAGCGGCGCGTGTCGCGTTCGGCTATTCGCTCATCGAAGCGAAGCAATATATCGATGGATTAAAAGAGAACGATTGAAACCAACAGGCTTTCCTCTAGAAGGAAAGCCTGTTTTTCTGTCTTTCGGCAGGGTTTCGGCCGAAAGAGACCGAAATAAGAGAAAGGAAAGGGGGGATGTGTGATGCGCCTCGCGACAATCCAGTGGAACGGCACAGAAGAAGCGGCACTGGTCATGAAGGACGGATTTTTGCCATTGCGCAAACTCAACGAACATACGGCGGAAAACTGGCCGACCGATTTGTTTACGCTGATCGAAACAGGAGAACTTCAGCTATTGAAAAGATGGCTGAGGGAGGAATTCGAGCGCATGCCTGAAGGGGCGCTCGAGGCATCGCTTATGCCGTTTTCCGAAGCGGATTACGCGCCTCTATACCGGCATCCGCGGAAAATTTGGGGCATCGGGCTGAACTATGCCGAACATGCCGCAGATTTGAAGGAAGTATCGCCCGACACCGAACCGGCAAGTTTCATGAAACCCGATACGGCAATCATTGGGCCGGGCGATGTGATCGAGCTGCCCAAGCAATCTAACCGGGTGACGGCGGAAGCGGAGCTCGGCATCATTATCGGGACGGAATGTGAAAACGTTTCGAGAGAAGATGCGTTTGATGTAGTGGCGGGCTTCACGACCATCATTGATATGACCGCGGAAGACATTCTTGAGAAAAACCCGCGCTATTTGACGCGCGCAAAAAGCTTCGACACCTTCTTCAGTTTCGGGCCGGAACTTGTGACGCCCGACGAAGTGGATGCGGTACTTGAACTAACGGTGGCAACCGTCAAGAACGGGGAAATCCACCGGAAAAACAGCGTCTCGAATATGACGTTCCGGCCGCGGGACCTCATAGCGTTTCATTCGGAAGTGATGACGCTATTGCCCGGAGACATCATCTCGACCGGGACGCCGGGGGCAGTCGTCATCCGCGACGGCGATGTGGTCGAATGCCGCATCGACGGCTTCAAAACCTTGCAAAACCCGGTCGTAGATTTGAAATTGCCGGGCCGTGAATAAGTAAAAGACGGACATCCCCGAATGCTGGGTGTCCGTCTTTTTCTATAATGCGGCCATGCCGCCATCCACGCGGTACTGGGTGCCTGAGATGAACGAACTTTCGTCGGAAGCAAGAAACAGCACAAGATTGGAGATATCCTCGGATTCAGCGTAGCGGCCGAGCGGAATCGTTTTCGACAAAGTTTTTTCAGTTGTACCGAGTCCTTCCTCGAGCGAGCGCATCATGCGTGAATTGACCGGCGACGGGTGGACCGAATTGACGCGGACTTGATGGCGTGCACTTTCGTAAGCTGCAGCTTTCGTCAAACCGACGACCGCGTGCTTTGATGTGATATATGGGCTGACGTTCGGTGAACCGCTAAGGCCCGACACCGACGACATATTAATGACGCTCCCGGAGCCTTGTTTGTACATGACCGGCAGCACATGTTTCATTCCGAGAAAGACGCCGCGCACATTGATGTCGATGACTTGGTCGAAATCTTCCACTGTCTGCTCGATGAGTGGAGCGACACGCCCTTCGATCCCTGCATTGTTGAAAAACACGTCGATCTTGCCAAATGCTTCGACCGTTTTATCGACAAAGTTTTTGACGTCCGCTTCTTTGGAGACATCCGCTTGGACAATTTCCACCTCGCTGCCAAGTTCTTGTTTTGTTTCTTGGAGCGCTTGTTCAGAAATATCGACAAGTACGACTTTTGCCCCCTCCTTCAAAAACCGCTCCGCCGTCACTTTGCCGATTACGCCAGCGCCTCCGGTAATGACGGCCACTTTTCCTTTCAATCTTGCCATTATGCCATTCCCCCTCGAATTGTTCTTTCCAACTGTGCTCTCTCAGTTTACTGATTATCCCAAAATAGTTCAAAACATTCTGCCTTTTCTTGAATTTCCTTTCTTTTGCCTCTTGCCGCTTACTATTTTTTCCGCTAAAATAAGAACAAACGTTCTATTTGGGAGTGGCGACATGGGAAATCAAACAGGAAAGCCCCGCTATATCGCCTGTATCGACATGCGTAGCTTTTACGCCAGCTGCTCAGCGGTCGAGCGCGGCCTCGACCCGATGGAAGCATGCATTGCCATCGTCGGGAACCAGGAGCGAAAAGGCAGCGTCGTGCTCGCGGCCTCTCCGGAAATGAAAAAACGCTTTGGCGTCAGAACCGGCACGCGGCTATTTGAAATTCCGGACCATCCGGATATCCTGCTTATTGAACCGAGGATGCAGTTTTACTTGGAGATCTCGATGGCGATCACGGAGCTGTTCGCCCAGTATGTCCCGAAAGAAGACATCCATGTCTACAGCGTGGATGAGAGTTTCATCGATTTGACCGGCATCATCCATTTGTACGGCACGCCGGAAAAAGCAGCCATCGACATGCAGGATTCGATCATGCGCCAATTCGGCTTGCCGTCCGCAGTCGGCATCGGGCCGAATATGCTGCTGGCCAAGCTCGCACTCGATCTTGAAGGCAAGAAAAAAGGGCTCGCGCATTGGACAATGAAAGACGTGCCGAGAAAACTATGGCCGGTTTCCCCGCTCAGCAAAATGTGGGGCATCGGCAGCAAGATGGAGCGCAACCTTAACAATATGGGAATCTTCACAGTCGGCGATTTGGCGCGGGCGGACGTCAAACGGCTGGAAGACCGCTTTGGCATCATGGGCCATCAGCTGCACCAGCACGCGCGCGGCATTGACTATTCGGAGCTTGGGTCGCTGCTCATCGAAGGGCAGAAAAGCTTCGGGAAAGGCCAAATCCTCTACCGCGACTATGAAACGCGTGAAGACATCCTGACGATTGTGCTGGAGATGTGCGAAGACGTCGCCATGCGCACACGGGAAGCGCGCATGGCGGGGCGCACGATCCATCTTGGCATGAGCTACAGCAAAACATCATTTGGCGGAGGCTTTTCGCGCTCGCGTTCCATCGACGAGGCAACCAACGACACCTTGAAAATCTATGCCGTATGCAAAGAACTGTTCCGCGAATTCTATACCGGCCAGCCCGTCCGGCAAATCTCGCTGTCCATCACCAATCTGGAGGACGAGACCTCGATGCAGCTGAGCTTGTTCGAAGCGGATAAATGGCAAAGGCGGCGCCTTGGCGCGGCGATGGATGCGATCAAGCGCAAGCACGGGCCGACCGCGATCTACCGGGGCGTTTCCGGAACGGAGGCGGGCACGGCGATTGACCGCACGAAGCTGATCGGCGGGCATAAGAAATGAAGTGCTTGGAATGGAGAAAACCCTGTCAGCTTGGCAGGTTTTTTTAATTCCACGAAAAATACTTGCACAAATGAGCAAAGCGCTTTAGTATATAAAACGTAATCGTTACGATTTGATGACTGAAATAATAAAGGAGTTAGATCATATGGACAAGCGCATCCCCATCACCGTATTGAGCGGATACCTGGGCGCGGGCAAGACGACGCTATTGAATCATATCTTGACGAATCGCGAAGGCTTGAAAGTCGCAGTGATCGTCAACGACATGAGCGAGGTGAACATTGATAGCGCGCTCGTTCAAAACGGCGGCTTTTCCCGCACGGAAGAAAACTGGTCGAAATGCAAAATGGCTGCATTTGCTGCACGTTGCGCGAAGACTTGATCGTAGAAGTCGAGAAGTTGGTGAGCGAGGGGGATATCGATTATATCGTCATCGAATCGTCCGGCATCAGCGAGCCGGTTCCGGTCGCACAGACCTTCAGCTATATGGACGACGCGCTCGGCGTGGACCTGTCCGCTCTGTGCCGGCTCGATACGATGGTGACGGTCGTTGACGGCCACGGCTTCTGGCGTGATTTCGCTTCCGGCGAAACTTTGCTCGACCGGAAAGAAGGGGCGACGGAAGCCGATGAACGAGAGATTTCCGATTTGCTCATCGACCAGATCGAATTTGCGGATGTGATCCTGTTGAACAAAACCGACCAGCTTACGGACGACAAAGCGGACGAGTTGCACGGCGTTCTGCAGGCCTTGAATCCGTCTGCGAATATTCTCCGCACCGAGCGTTCGCAAGTGGCACTCGGTGAAGTGCTCGATACCGGACGCTTTGATTTGGACAAGGCGAGCCAAGGCGCGGGCTGGATCAAAGAGCTCAATGAAGAACATGTGCCGGAAACAGAAGAATACGGCATCGCTTCATTCGTTTACCGCAGTGAAACCCCGTTCCATCCGAAGCGTTTGTTTGGCTGGATCATGGACTGGCCGGTGGAAATCGTCCGTGCCAAAGGATTTTTGCGCATCGCTACGCGCGATTCGTTTGCGACTTTATTGTCCCAGGCCGGGCCGTCTGCGAGCCTTGAGACAGCAGGCGTGTGGGACGAGGCATACGGCGTGAAAATGACCGAGTTGGTGTTGATCGGCATCAAGATGGACCAACAAGACATCATCCAATCGTTGGATGGCTGCTTACTGACACAACAGGAAATGGCGGAAGACTGGAGCGGGTTCAATGATCCGCTGCCGCAAACAGCCATGACTCATTAAAAAGGAGGAACTAACATGAGAGTGAACATTACACTGGCTTGCACAGAGACAGGCGACCGCAATTACTCGACGACCAAAAACAAGCGCAATAACCCAGAGCGCATCGAACTGAAAAAATATTGCCCGCGCTTGAAAAAAGTGACTTTGCACCGCGAAACGAAGTAATCTAGCGAAAATTATTGCATAATAGAGAGGAGCCTATCGATGGCCAAGAAATCGAAAGTAGCACGCGATAAAAAACAACGTGAAATGGTGGCGCGCTATGCGGAACTCCGCAAAGAACTGAAAGCGCAAGGCAATCATGAAGCATTGGCGAAACTGCCGAAAGACTCGTCGCCAACCCGTTTGAAGAACCGTTGCGAAGTGACCGGGCGCCCGCGCGGTTTCATGCGCAAATTCGGCATGTCCCGCATCGCATTCCGTGACCTTGCACATAAAGGGCAGATCCCCGGCGTCAAAAAATCAAGTTGGTGAGACCATAAAGGAGGCGTGGGCAATGAACGATGGCATGATTGCCTATTTGCTGAAAAGCGAAGTGGCGAAACTGGGTGAGGAGCAGCGGCAATTGTACCGTTTTATCACAGAGTTGGAAGATGCGCTGGCTGAACAAGCGGACACCGTAGAGGAATTTCGCCGTTTGCTGGTGCTTCACTCACCGTTCGAGCAGGCGGCGTACCGCTTCAACCGCTCGTTCAAGGAAGTTGCCGCCATGATGCAGCAAATCGAAGCGGAGCTCGGCGATAAGATCGAAGCCCGCCGGGAACGCGCTAAATGGATCGACTATACAGACCGTCTCACTGGTGAAGCAGGGCAGAAAGACAAGCAAGTTTTTTTGTTCGTTAGTGAATGAATGCCATCAAAATATGCAAAAGCCGCCAGGACATGTCCATGTCCTGGCGGCTTTTTTCGTCGTTGTGATGATTCAGTCCACTCATTTCTTTAACTGGTGTGCTTTCTCCAGAAGCGTCTCCTTCATACGCAAGGCAGCCATCACCCCGGCCATCATCGGCAGAAGGGCAACCAAGCCGATCGCCCATTCGACATTGATGACGTCGGTCAGGATGCCGGCGAATAATGCGCCGAAGGCATAGCCGCTGTCGCGGAATGACCGGTAGACACCCATTGAAGATGCCCGCCAAGAAGGGGCGGCCACGTCGCTGATCGCTGCCTGCAAGGTCGGATACACCATGGCAGTACCGAGGCCGAGAAGGACGGAAGCCACCACCCATAAGCTGTATTGGCCGGCCATCAGCAATAGCCATAGCGAAGCGGCTTGCAGCCACATGCCGCCAGCGATCAGCCACTTCCGTCCCCAGCGGTCGCTCAATGCTCCGGTAAACAATTGGAAAAAGCCCCACGCGGCCGGATACAAGGCGACGAGTAAGCCGATTTCCGGGACGCTCAGCCCGACACCGGCGAAAAATAGCGGAAACAAGCCCCACGCCATGCCATCTTTCAAATTCGTGGAAAGCCCGGCGAAAGTGGCGGTCGACAGCGCCGGGTTTTTGAACGCTGTGCGCTTGAATACTTCGCCTGCTGAAAGGGCGGCGTCTTGTGACGACGACTTCGCCTGGCGCTTCAAGTGTTCGCCGGTATCCCGGACGAGAAACGACAGCATAAGGCCGATGACGACAACTGCCAATCCGATATAAAACGGTTCGGGGCGGTTCGAGAAGGTCGCGGCAATGTAGCCCGACAAGGCGGCCATGACGGCAACGCCCGTATAACCTGCAAATTCATTGAGCCCGACCGCAAGCCCACGCTCTGTCGGCTTTGCGAGGTCGATTTTCATATTCACTGTCATCGACCAGGCGAGGCCTTGGTTAATGCCGAGGAAAATATTGGCGACGACGATCATCCACTAAGCATCGGCGAAAATGACGAGCAGCGGCACAAATAGCCCTGCGCTCCAACCGACGATGAGCACTTTCTTGCGGCCCAGCCGGTCGGCGATGGCGCCGGCAAAATAATTGACGATCGCTTTCGAGAAACCGAAGCTGATAATGAACGATAGCGCCGCACTTGCAGACGCAAGCCCGAATTCTTCTTCGCCGATAATCGGCAGGATGGTCCGCTCGAGCCCGACCATCGAACCGACGAAAAAGTTCGTCAGCACGAGCAGGAGGAATTGGACGATATTTTCTTTAATGCCGAATTGGATGTTTTTCATAAGGACTCTTCCCCATAGCCGTCGATTTCCCGGGAAATGGCCGAGTCTGCCGGCCCTTCGTCCAGGCGGTACGCTTCAATCCCGCGTTCGCGGAGCAAGCGGACGGCATCGCTTGCGTAGAGGCAATAAGCGCCCCGGCAATAGGCGATGATTTTCTTGCCAACCGGCAATTGCTTCAGGTTCTCTTCGAGTTGCGCTAATGGAATCGATAAGGCATCCGGCAAATGGCGGCTGGCGTATTCGTCTTCAGCCCGTACGTCGATCAATACGGCACTCCCACTCGCCACTTCTTTCAATGCCTCGGCCGTAGAAATGACCGGGACCGAGCCGCCCGCTGTCGTTTCCGATGCCCGCACTTCGCCCATATCGGAAAATTGCCGTTCAGCGAGCCGTTTCGTCAATTGCAATAGTTTGGCGACTTCGGGGTCTGCCAGTTCGTAATAATGATGGTTTTTCACTTTCGAAGAAGCGACCAGGCGCGCTTCACGCAATGCTTGCAGATGTTGTGATGTATTCGCCACCGACATATGCGTCTCGTTCGCCAGGCGTTCGACCGTCTTCGGCCCTTGCGCCAAATAATCGAGCAGCTCGAAACGCCTTGGGCTCGATAAGGCTTTGCTGATTTTCGTGAAATGCCCGTAGGCGAAATCTTTGAATTCCCGTGCTTCCATTCAGGTCACTCCTTATCTATTCAAGTGTTTTGTTGAATAGGTAGAGTGTAATGGAATGACTCAGGATCTGTAAAGAGCAGGTGCTCGGTTAACTTACTTTGATCATTTGAAACTTTATACGAATAAAAGCGTAATTAGCAGTAAGGAGTGGTCAATAATGGCATATTGTGCAAATTGCGGAACCGAGTGGAAAGTGAAAGATATCTGGAAACTGGGCGTATCAAAAGACGGCAAGAACTGTCCATCTTGTGATGCGAGGCAGTACGTATCGTTTAATAATGGCGGATTTTTGATGGGGCTTGGGTATGTGAGCGGAACGATCGGGCTGTTGCTTATCGTGCTGTTTCCGTATTATATCCGTTTAAGCAATCAGAAAGATAAAGAGCTGTATGGGGAATAGAGGAGCGGTCGTACTTATCGAAGAAAATAAGGTGGCATTGATCAAACGCGTACGCGACGGTTCTGTGTATTATGTTTTTCCGGGCGGTGGCATGCAACAACATGAAACACCAAAAGCTGCAGCGAAAAGGGAAGCATTCGAGGAACTGGGTGTGCAAGTGGAAATCCAAAGGCTTTTCGCAAAAATAGCCTATCAAGGCGATCAGTATTATTTTACAGCGAAAAGGATCGGCGGCATATTCGGAAGTGGTCTGGGAGAAGAGTATACTGACCCGGACCGGCATAGTGGAACGTACGAACCGGTATGGGTCGAACTAAAAGAGTTGCAAGATGTCGATGTGAAGCCGCGAGAAGTTGCGATGAAATTGCAGCGTTTGCTTGAAGAGCAACAGATACACAAAAAGTAATTGCAGGAGGAAACCCGATGAAACAGATTATCGCACTGGGCGGAGGCGGCTTCTCGATGGAGCCGGACAATCCACTGCTCGATTTATACATATTGGGACAATCACAGAAAGAAACGCCGAAAATCTGCTTTATCCCAACGGCGAGTGGGGATGCAGATAGCTATATCGGCCGTTTCTACGATTTCTTCAAACAGCAAGATTGCGAGCCTACGCATCTGTCGTTATTCAAGCCGCCTGCACAAGCACTGGAAGAGTTGGTCTTGTCGCAGGACATCCTGTATGTCGGCGGGGGCAACACGAAAAACCTGCTTGTACTGTGGAAGGAGTGGGGCTTGGACCGGATCATCGAAAAAGCCTGGAACCAGGGAATCATCCTGGCCGGCATCAGTGCAGGGTCGATTTGCTGGTTCGAACAAGGTGTCACCGATTCTTATGGTGAGGATCTCCATGCGCTGGCTTGCTTAGGCTTTCTGCCCGGCAGCAATTGCCCGCATTACGACGGGGAAGCAAACCGGCGTCCTGCGTTTCAGCGCTTGCTTACAGAAGGGCTGATCAAGCCGGGGCTCGCCGCGGATGACGGCGCAGCGCTTCATTTTATCGGACAGGACTTGCATGGCGCAGTCAGCTCACGCCCCCATGCCAAGGCTTACCGGGTTGCCCGGGGATCTGAACAGGAACTGGAGACGCGCTTTCTGGGAAAAGAATGACCTTTCGTGTGGGTTTCGGTCTTGTCTAAGCATGTTAGTGCAGAAGGCCAAGTTTACCGGTAACTGGGAAGGGAAAAACCTACTAATTTGAAAATTAGGAGGAGATCTTTTGCAAACTCATCAAATGTACGTGAACGGTGAATACATCATTTCCACTGGAGATGAATGGATCGACATTATCAATCCGGCAACGGAACAAGTGATTTCCAAAATTCCAAAAGGCACGGAACAAGACGTGGATAAGGCAGTTGAAGCGGCGCATCAGGCACAGCAGGCATGGGAATTGACGCCGAATATCGAACGCGGGAAAATCGTCCGCAAACTGGGGGATAAGATCGCCGAGAACCGCGATAAGTTCATCGACCTATTGCAGGAAGAACAAGGGAAAGACTATGAACTCGCGAGCGGCGAAGTCGACCTCGCGATTGATTACTTCCATTATATGTCCGAATGGGCAAGACGGATCGAAGGGGAGATCGTGCCTAGCGACCGGCCGAATGAAAACATCCTTGTCTATAAAAAGCCGATCGGCGTCGTGGCGGGTATCATTCCGTGGAACTTCCCGGTATTCATCTTGGCGAGAAAAGTCGCGACAGCGCTTGTCACAGGCTGCACGATTGTCATCAAACCGAGCCAACAGACACCGAATACCGCCATGGAATTCACGAAAATCGTCGACGCGATGGAGGAAATCCCGGCAGGCGTCTATAATGTCGTAACCGGAACTGGCTCTGAAATCGGCAATGCGCTGGCTTC